>CAJJCK010000112.1 GCA_905182675.1 uncultured Cryomorphaceae bacterium
GCTGCCGGTGGTGTTAAATACGATTGGGTTGTCTCTCCTGGTGCCGATCCCTCGTTAATAACGGTAGCTTATGGTGGTGTGGATGCCATCGAGGTAGACCGAAAAAAGGTAAGTTTATCCACAGGAATCGGAATTATAGAAGAAGGGTTGCCCCTCGCTTATCAGGGTGCAAAAGAAATCAAAGCCCACTATGAGAAAGGGGAGAACCAAGTCAAATACCGGCTAGGTGATTATGACGTTTCACAAACACTGGTGATTGATCCGATATATATATTTAGCACATATTCCGGATCATCTGCGGATAATTTCGGTTATACAGCAACCTTTGATGACAATGGCAATGCCTTTGGTGGAGGCATAGTTTTTAATACGGGCTACCCAACTGTTTTAGGGTCTTTCGATGTGACCTTCAATGGAGGTTTTTTTGATGCTGCAATTAGCAAGTTTAGTGCAGACGGCAGCCAGTTGCTTTGGTCGGCTTATATAGGAGGTGCCAATCTTGACCAGCCACATAGTTTAGATTGTGATGAGTTTGGAAACTTATATGTGTTGGGTTTAACAGGTTCTTCTGATTTCCCTACGACGAGCAATGCTCAAGACACTTCTTTTGGAGGAGGAAATCAGGCCGTAGCAGAGTACTACACCTTTGCAAACGGATCTGATATGTTCGTTAGTGCGATCAACTCATCTGGTACTTCTCTTTTTGGATCCAGCTTTTTGGGTGGAGAAAATAACGAAGGCTTTAACGATAGTTTAAGGTTCAATTACGGTGATGGTTTTCGCGGTGAGATTGAGGTGCAGCGTGGGGGTGGATATGTTTTTGTTGCTTCAACAGCCGATTCTTCTGGATATCCAGTCACGGCAGGTGGAACTACCCATCAGGGTGGACTTGATGGTGTATTCAGTGTGCTTTCAAGAAACATGGACTCCCTGATCGCGAGTACTTATGTTGGTACTTCTGGGCATGAGGCACTGTATAGCTTGAGTATAGCTGAGAAAATCGGAAATGCCACTCAATCATCCAGAATATTTCTTGCAGGAGCTATAAAAACAAACGAATCGAATTTAATGATGGCTGGTGATTCCGTCAATATCAACGGTTCATCATCCCATAATGGATTGTTAGTCAGTCTTGCTTTTGGCCCAAGTATTTCAATAGAGGCGGCACATATGAGCTCGGGGTCAGCGTACAATCAACATTTTTTCGTTGAAACGAATCACCCATCTGATACAGCAACATTAGTCACTCTTGTAGGTCAAAGTAAGGGAGGTTTGGTAGCCTCCGATTCTAATTTCTGGGGACAGCCAGGAAGTGCTCAATACTTTATGGAGTTTAAACTTGACCTTACTAACGAGACCTTCGTCAATAGAAAGACCTTAGTTTTTGGTGACGGTTCGAATACAACTATTGATCTGAGTCCAACGGCATTATTAGTAGATGAATGTGGTAACACGTATTTTTCAGGATGGGGTGGTTCGCCAAATTCTGAAGGAACTACCGACGGTTTGACCACCACTCCAGGGGCAGTTCGCACCGTTACAGATGGTCGGGATTTTTATTTCTTAGTCATAGATCCATCATGGAAGGTAGCAAGACTAGCGACCTATTATGGCTCAGCGGATAGGGAACACGTGGATGGTGGTACATCTAGGTTTGATGCACGTGGAAGGATTTTCCAAGGCGTTTGCGCTGGTTGTGGAGGTAGTTCCGCCTATCCTACGTATCCCTCAAATGTGTATTCCTCCACCAATGGCTCTAGTAATTGTAATCTCGCGGTGACGGTTATTGATTTAGACATACAGAATGCGCGGTTAAATGTAACTCCAGTTCCTGATGAATTTTGTCTACCTGGTAATTTCGTTTTGGCCGATTCCAGTATTAATGTCCAGTCTTATACGGTGGACTGGGGAGATGGATCTGTTCAGTCTTACGCTGGATCTATTGGTCCATATCAATACACGCTACCTGGTTCATATTTGGTTAATGTGATTGGTCAGGACACGGTTTGTGATACTTGGGACACGACCACATTTGAAATCCAAGTCAATCCAGCTTTTGATTCTGTTTGGATTGATTATGACTATGATTTTTGCGATCCATTGAGACTTTTTAAGGCCAGTGTGAGACATGTTTCAGACTCATCGTTAGCTACGGACTATGTTCTTGATTGGAATTTAGCTGGAGCGACATATGGCACAAGCAGTGTGCAAGTGACGTTACCTACTTCAGGCGCTAACCGAATTACGTTAGATGTTCTAGATACCAATTGTAATTTTTCCCAAAAATTTATAGATACCATTGTTTTTAGACCTCCGCCTTTTCTTGCAATCAATACTTCATTAGAGGAATGCGAGACTAGGGAGGCCGTTGATTTTAATCCCGTTTACAACCAAGCATTTCAATATTTTGAGTGGTTGATTGATGGCCAATCAGTGGGGTCTCCTTCACCTTTGCAAATCACACAATCAGGACTCTATGAGATTTCTATTGTTGCTTACGACAGCATCTGTGGTATATCCGACACGCTAACGGAAAAATTCGATGTTTACTTTGCGGGTGAGGCCTTTGATGTACCTAATGTAATCACCCCGAACGGAGATGGAATCAATGACAATTGGCTTGTAAATACGAGTGAAAATTGGGATGAATTTTACGTCATTCTTTTCAATCGTTGGGGACTTAAAGTATTCGAAACTTCAGTAATTAATTTTGAATGGGGGGCAGATCGTGTTGGAAAAGTTTTGTCTCCTGGAGTTTACTTTTATCAAATTGAAGCTAAAAATCGGTGCGGTGATATACGTGAGGACGGAACGCTACACATAACTTACTAGAATAAATGATGAAGATCTATCATAACCCCCGGTGTCAAAAGTCCCGTGAAGCCCTGTTGATGTTAGAACAAGAGGGTATTGCACATGAGGTTCGTCTCTACATGAAAGATGAAGAGAGCATGAATGTTGTAGAGCTAGAGGGTGTTTTAGAAGCACTAGATCTGGACGCCTTAGACTTAGTACGTGTCAATGAGGCGCTGTGGAAAGAGGCATATAAAGATTTAGAATTGGACGAAGATGAAATCATTCTAGCCATGATAGAAAACCCAAGGCTGATGCAACGGCCAATTGTTATTAACGGAGATAAAGGCGTTATAGCAAGACCTGCGGATGAAATCAAAAGGCTGCTATAAATAACAAACAGAAACAAAAAAGCCGGTCCCTTAGGGCCGGCTTTTTCTATATATCATCCTTAGAATATTATTCTGCTGAATCTTCTTTATGGCCAATAATCGCATGAGCGAGTTTTGGATTAATCTTTTCAATGCCGATCAATGTCAACCAGTAGCCCACGAAAAGGCCTAAAAAAGCCAACATGGAAAAACCCATTAACGCGACGATTAAGAAAACTAAGAAACCTATAAATTTCATAACTGGATCATTTAACTGTGGCGAAGATAAGCACACAAACCTTTTTGAGCATTAAAAGTAGGCGAGATTTTTCTTCTCTTTTAAGATACCGGGTGAATGTAGTCAAGGCTTCGAGTATGTGCCGTAAATTTACAGTTAGAATGGAAGCCGTAATCAATCAAATACAATCGTAACAGCATGGAATACAGAATAGAACATGATACCATGGGTGAAGTGAAGGTACCCGCAGATAAATATTGGGGTGCACAAACGGAGCGTTCAAGAAATAATTTTAAAATTGGTCCTGAAGGTACTATGCCGTTGGAGATCATTGAGGGATTTGCCTACTTGAAGAAAGCCGCAGCCTACGCGAACTGTGATGCCGGAATATTAGCGGTAGAAAAGCGCGACCTCATTGCAGCCGTTTGTGATGAAATCTTAAAAGGAATGCACAACGATCAATTCCCTTTAGTGATTTGGCAAACAGGATCTGGCACACAAAGTAATATGAATACTAATGAGGTGATCTCAAATAGAGCTCATGTTTTGGCCGGTAACAAATTAGGAGAAGGACAAAATCTGATCCACCCTAACGATGATGTAAATAAGAGCCAGAGTTCTAACGATACTTTCCCCACTGGGATGCATATCGCTATTTATAAGAAAGTTGTTGAAACGACTATCCCAGGAGTAGAGTTATTGCGGGATACACTAGCAGCGAAGAGCAAGGAGTTTTGGACGGTAGTGAAAATTGGCCGTACGCACCTTATGGATGCTACCCCGTTAACGGTAGGTCAGGAGTTTAGTGGCTATGTAAGCCAATTAAACCATGGTTTAAAAGCACTTCGCAGCACGTTGGATCATATGAGTGAGATTGCGCTTGGCGGTACAGCAGTAGGCACGGGTATAAATACACCTGATGGATATTCAGAAACGGTTGCTCAGTACATTGCGGACTTCACAGGAAAGCCCTTCCGGACGGCAGAGAACAAGTTTGAGGCGCTTGCGGCACATGATGCGCTGGTAGAAACACATGGCGCGTTAAACACCCTCGCAGTTAGTCTCAATAAGATTGCAAATGATATAAGAATGCTAGCTTCTGGGCCGCGTTCAGGCATTGGAGAGCTTTCTATTCCTTCAAACGAGCCAGGTTCCTCTATTATGCCAGGAAAGGTTAACCCAACTCAGGCTGAGGCGTTGACGATGGTTTGTGCTCAAGTAATGGGCAACCAAATGGCGGTTACTATTGGCGGCGCACGAGGGCATTACGAACTCAATGTATTCAAGCCTGTAATGGCAGCAAATGTTTTACAGAGTGCAGGCCTTTTGGGCGATGCCTGTGTAAGTTTTAATAACAATTGCGCCCAAGGAATAACTCCAAATCATCAAGTGATTAAGAACCACTTGAACAACAGTTTGATGCTGGTAACTGCTCTAAACACAAAGATCGGTTACGAAAAGGCAGCTAAAATCGCAAAGACAGCCCATGAGAATGGAACCACGCTAAAAGAGGAGTCTGTGAATTTAGGATACCTTACTGCGGATGAGTTTGACCTATGGGTTCGTCCCCAAGATATGGTTGGCAAACTCTAAGGACATTTAGTTGAACGAGAAACCCGATCTGGTGCTTAGCAACAGATCGGGTTTTTTGGTCTTAAAAAGTGCTATTTGACTAAAACAGAGTCTGCATTAAGACGAAGCTCGAGCCAAGCGGCCAGTTGTTGCTTCTTAATAA
>CAJJCK010000113.1 GCA_905182675.1 uncultured Cryomorphaceae bacterium
ATAAGGCCATCTGGAGACCAATACAAGTCAACTTGGTTACGTTTCAGCACCTTAGGCACGGACCAATTATTCCACAAACGCCAAAGTAAAGGGTGTCTAGCGGGTGGTCCTGCAATAACGTGATGCACATTTGAAGCATTGAAATCCCTGGGCTCCACTGAGGAGCGGTCATAGATCAGAATAAAGGTGTGCTGAGGAAATGCCGGAATGATGCGTTTCAGCATATTCAGGGTGTACACTCCAGTTCCTTCTAGTTTGCCCGGTAAGAGCCAACGTGCATTCACAGCGATTTTCATACCTCAAATGTACAAAAGCAATAATCTACACGTTAGTAAAGCGGTATATTCGCGACCAATTCTAGAATGAGGCCAAAACCATGTGGACCAGAGTACTACAATTTTTAAAAGAACCGACCGGCGCAGCACTTGCGAAGGGCAGTCTTGTAGTGCTTGTTTTCAAAGTCATAGGTGCTCTAGGTGGCTATGTATTACTTTTTAGTCTAGCGAAAGCAGGTGGGGAATTATCAGTAGGGGTTTATGAGGTCGCATTTACAGTTCTTGTGATAGGATCTACCTTGGGTAGATGGGGCTTAGATACGGTATTAGTTCGGGAAATGTCCCGTGAGGCAAAGTCCGGAGGTATCTCTAGATCTTTATACATAGCTGTTTTCTTTAGAGTTACGGCCATTACAAGTCTAGTTGCTCTTGCTTTGTTTTTTGGAGCCTCTTTTCTAACCAATCTTTTTTTCGAGGACACGCCAAAAGAAATATTAGCCACTGCGGCCATTGCTATTTTACCATTCACTTTAATGCTCTTGAACGCTGAGGTTTTCAGGGCAATCGGAAAAACCATCTTGTTTTCCATCAACCAGCACGGCACCATTTATATTGTTATTGCTGCACTACTCTGGTGGATACCCTTGCCAGAAGCTATGGCATTCGCAGATACCGCGCAGTTTGCATTGATTTTACTGCTCGGCCTGAGTGCTTTGTTCTTTATTGTTTCTACTATTTACATTTTGTCTTTGAGTGCCACGGAAGTTTTGATTAACCAGCCCTGGAAAGGCCAGTTATTTAAAATAGCCACACCCATGCTTATTTCATCATCACTCTTTCTGGTGATCAGTTGGTCAGATACACTAATGCTGGGTTACTTTTTGCCAGAGGAGCGTGTGGGATTGTACCGCATTGTTTTTAAAGTGGCAACGTTGATAACGTTCGCTCAATTTGCTTTAAATACAGTTGTAGCTCCTATGGTCAGTGCAATACACAGAGACCGTTCCAAGCTTCATGAATTGGCCCATAAGGTGGCCCAGTTGAATTTAATTACATCAGGCCCAATTTTCGTTGTCATTCTTCTATTCGGTACCTCGTTGATCGGTATTTTCGGAGTTTCTGACCCTTCCGAGGCCTATCCATGGCTTGTTGTACTGGCTTTTGGACAATTAACGAATGCCTTCTCAGGTCCTGTCCTCAATATTTTAAACATGACCGGATATGAAAAGAGTGCGCGAAATACCATGCTGGTGGTTGCGGTGCTTAATATTACATTAAATGCGCTTTTGATTCCTGCTTTTGGTCCATTAGGCGCTGCGTATTCAACTACCTTAACGATGGTAGGCTGGAACGTATGGGCTGCTTCGCTGGTCTATAAATACCACGGCGTCATTGCTGTGCCATTCTTAACCAAATACAGCAGAAAGAATGACTAAGGTGGATGTATTTTTAATTGGTGCTGCAAAGGCAGGTACTACGGCCTTAAGTGAACTACTCGCTCACCACGAAGACATAGCTCCAATGGCCATCAAAGAACCTGGTCATTTTTGTAAGGATGTTCATGAAATCAACTTTTCGCCAAGCTATGAGCGTATGTTGGATTGGAATGAGGACACGTATTTTTCAAAATCCAAGTTGTTGAAAAGACACATAGGTTTTGTGACCAGCCCAACTAACTATAGCCGCCTTCAAGACCAAGCTTTATCCGGTGGATCCGAATCCCATGTTCTTGATGCTTCTACGGCATACTTGTATAGTGAAACTGCCGCTGAAGAAGTGTTCCACTATAATCCTGCAGCACGAATCGTAGTGATTTTAAGAAACCCGGTCACTCGTGCCTACAGCCATTACAATATGGCCCGCAAGTATGGTAAGGAGAAGCGAACGTTTTTCAAGGCTATTCAAGACGAGTCGGTTCTTGACCGGGCTCTTTGGGGCGTAGATGAGTGCTATTTGGAATTAGGTGATTACCAGCAGCAGTTGCAACGTTGGACGGCCCTATTCCCAAAAGAACAAATACTTGTGTTATTTCATGAAGACTTACTGACTCAGCCTCAAAGCACTATGGACCGAGTATGTGAATTTTTAGGAATTTCCTTAAAGAAATTAACTGAAGTCACCGAGGCAAATACAGCTGAGGTGCCTAAGACAAGGCTGGTATCTGCTTTATTAATGGGTTCACTCTCCACTTATATTGCCGCATTATTGCCATCCACGCTTAAAAAACGAGTGAAGTCGTTGATTTTAAAAAAACCAGAATCAATGGACGATGCGTCGCGCACGTTTTTAGTTCATTACTTTGCATCAGCTAACCAAGCAATAGAAAAAGCCTTGGATACATCATTAAAACACTGGAAATAAAGAGAATATGGAATATAGCAGTTCAAATCTAATTGCGTTTTTATACAAGAATTGGAAAACTCTAGTCGTCATTCCGTTCTTGTCTATGGTTGTTGCGGTACTTTTTAGTGGCCCAACATTTATTAAACCATTATTTGAGGCGCAGGTGATCCTATTTCCGTCAACGACAAACTCGGTCTCTAAGGCACTCTTGCCTCAATCGAACGGCTACGGGGATGAGGATATTTTGGAATTCGGTGACGAGCAACAGGCAGAACAACTGCTCCAGATATTAAACTCCGGAGAGATTCGTGATTCCGTGATCAAGAAATTTGATCTCATGAATCATTATGAGATCGATGAAGACACTAAATACAGGCGCACTAAACTTTTTAAGGAGTATACCTCTAAAATTGAATTTGCTCGTACGCAGTTCATGTCGGTAGAAATCAATGTGCTTGATACGGATCCTCAACAAGCAGCGGACATGGCTAATTACATATCGTATCTCGTCAATCAGGTAAAAAAGAGGGTTCAAAAGAATCGTGCGCAAATGGGCCTGGAAATTGTTAAAAGCGAATATCTCAACCTTCAAAAGGAAATACAAACCATGGAGGAGGAGATCACAATATTGCGTTATAAAGGAGTACACGACTACGAAAGTCAAAGTGCTGTTTTCAACGAGCAGTATGCCATCGCACTTGCTCAAGGTGCTCAATCATCGTTCATCAAGCAACTAGAACGCAGATTAGATACGCTGGCTAAATACGGTGGTCGTTACGTGTCCATTCGCGATGAGCTGAAGTTATTGAAAGATGAAGAGGTAAAACTGAGAACTAAGTTCGACCAGGCGAAAGTGGATGTAAACCAAATGTTACCCGCAACCTTTAAGGTTGATGACGCTTTTGCCGCTGAGCGAAAAACTTATCCCAAACGCAGTGTGTTGATTCTTGCTGTAGGATTTGTGGTTTTTGTATTGGTCACTTTTGTCCTACTTCTTCGTGGAACTATAGTTGAATTGCGCACCAAGTCCTAGGCGTGAACTTCGAAAGCAATATATCTAACCGTGTATCGATCGCAATAGCCATCGCTATACTTCCTGTTGTTGCCGTTATTGTAGCCATGGAGTGGTGGGAAGCATTGTTCATTCCAGTTGGGCTATTTGCTGTTTGGGTAACCTTATATAGAATAGATTGGGCCATGTGGTTCGTTGTGATTGCCACTCCGTTATCAATTAGCCTTAAGGACCTCACTGGTGGTGCAGGCCTTTCTATACCCACTGAACCTATGTTGGTATTGATCACCGCTTTGACTCTGGTCAAAATGATGTTCTTTAAAGAATACGACAAGCGTCTAGTCAAACATCCCATTAGTATTGCCATTTATCTTTATTTAATATGGATGTTCCTTACAGTAATCACCTCCGAACTTCCGATGGTATCCATAAAACAGTGGATTACTCGCGTCTGGTTTATTGTTCCTTACTATTTCGTTCTAGGACATCTCTTTTTAAAAGATGAGAAAAACAAGGTGCGATTCCTTTGGCTCTTCCTCATCCCTTTAATTATTGCCTGTAGTTATACCATCATCATTCATAGTCAGTATGGATTTACAAAAAAAACATCGACCTGGGTAATGTTCCCACTTTTTAAGGAGCACACTTCCTATGGTGCTGTATTAGCGATGTTCTATCCAGCAGCACTCTATCTAACTTTTAGAAAGTCCTCTTGGGGGTTTAATGCGATAGCATCGTTCTTGCTCCTTCTGCTAACGGCAGCAGTAGTTTTGAGTTATACCCGAGCCGCATGGTTATCTATTCTAGGCGCAGGACTTGTCTATGTTGCTTATGTATTGAAAATATCTAAGACTACGGTTTGGTCTCTGGCTGGGATTGTAGTCCTTATCGCAGCTTTTAATTTCTCAGTAATCAATTCAAAATTTGAAAAGAACACCACCGATTCTTCTGATGACTTTAACGAGCACGTTGCTTCTGTAACAAATGTCAGTACAGATGCCTCTAACTTAGAAAGAATCAATCGCTGGAAATGTGCACTAAGGATGTACCAGACGCGGCCTGTTTTTGGGCATGGACCAGGTACGTATATGTTTTTATATGCACCGTACCAAAAACCATCAGAAAAAACCATCATCTCAACAAATGCTGGTAATAGGGGTAATGCTCACAGTGAGTACCTTAGCCCACTTGCTGAAAGTGGCGCGTTAGGTCTAATTACGTTCTTGTATATCATCGTTCAAATCATCATTACAGCAACGTCTTCCTACAAAAAACTCCCTTCACTGCGTGCTCAGGCATTGTTGAGGGTGGCTTTTTTAGGACTTATCACTTACTATTTACATGGTTTTCTGAATAACTTCCTAGATATGGACAAGGCAAGCGCTCCCTTTTGGGGATTCACTGCTATGATTGCTGTTCTCTCCATAAGATCGGATTCCTTCCGTAAGGCTGCATAATTTCGTTTTTCCACTAAAAGCTTGCTATGCACGGGTTGTAGTTAGGATCAATTGCGTATTCTGTCGATAATTACGCGATTTCCTCTTACCACCTTACACTTGTGTTATCTCTTACAATACAGCTGATTTATTGCGTTAATCACAAGTAATCTCAATCTTTGCTGTAAAAAACTTAAATCATGTTTGGATATCACCTGAATAAAGTAGACTTTTAGAGTTGCTTAACATTAGTTTAACACAAAAACACGTACAATGAAAAACAAATTGACACTATGGTCAGTATTACTTTTCTTGCTTTCAGTAAACTTTGCGGTTGCGCAATCGGTTTCTGGAGTTGTAAGTAGTACTGATTCGGGTGAACCGCTTCCGGGTGTTGCGGTTTCTGAGAAGGGTACGAACAATGCAGTATTAACAGATTTTGACGGTAAGTTTACCATCAAGGCTGCTAATGGTGTAACGTTGGTATTTTCTTCAATGGGTACGGAAACTCAAGAAGTTGTTGCAACTTCAGATTTCCTCCAAGTTTCTTTAAAATCTTCATCGAGCCAGCTCAATGAAGTAGTAGTTACCGCTCTTGGTATGACTCGCGAGAAAAAATCTCTAGGTTATGCAACACAAGATGTAGACGGTGCCGCTGTTACAACAGTTAAAGACGCCAACTTTGTAAACTCTTTGAGTGGAAAAATAGCAGGTGTTCAGATTAAGAATTCTGGAACTCTTGGTGGTTCAGCTAACGTTGTTATCCGTGGTTCTAGTTCTTTAACTGGTAATAACCAAGCATTATTCGTTGTGGATGGTATGCCAATTTCTAACTCTACTGGTAACAGCTCAAATGTAGCTCGTGGTCGTGGTGGTTATGATTATGGTAACGCTGCAATGGATATTAACCCAGAAGATATCGAGAATATTTCTGTATTGAAAGGTGCTGCGGCAACTGCTCTTTATGGATCTCGTGCTTCTAATGGTGTTATCCTCATTACAACAAAAAGTGGGAAATCTAATTCTGGTAAGAAGACCTTAGGTGTTACTGCTA
>CAJJCK010000114.1 GCA_905182675.1 uncultured Cryomorphaceae bacterium
CACAACGATTAATGGCTGAATATAGCTTTGAAGGCATTATGCGCGATTTGCGATCCGGTAAGTATGCACCCGTTTATTTTTTCGCGGGCGAAGAGTCCTTTTATGCACAGCAACTTATCGACGTAATTGAGCGTCAAGTGCTCGATGAATCGGAGCGAAGCTTTAACCAGATCATACTGTACGGTAAAGAAACCAGTATGCTCCAGGTTCTTGAGGAGGCCAAGCGCTTTCCTATGATGAGCGAACGTATGGTCGTAGTGGTTAAAGAAGCTCAGCACCTTAAAGCGAACGATTGGGATTTGCTTCTGGGTTATCTGGAACAACCACAGCCTTCAACCGTATTGGTTTTTGGCCATATGCACAAGAAGTTAGACAAGCGTTCTAAAGCAGGTAAAGCGATCAAGTCTAACACGGTCTTTCTGGAAAGTGCACCGTTGCGTGATTACCAAGTTATACCGTGGTTAGAGAAACAGCTTTCTGCTAAGGGTTTTCAAGTTAACACAGCTGTTGTAGCTTCCATGGCAGAGCAAGTGGGGACAGATTTATCTAGGTTGCACAATGAAATTCAGAAACTCGATGTTGCTATGGGATCAAACCGTCAGGTTACACCAGAGGATATAGAGCGTCATATAGGAATTTCAAAAGATTATAATAATTTTGAATTGGTAGCTGCTATTGCGGAACGTGACGTCACTAAGGCATTTAAAATTGTTCATTTCTTCGCGAAAAACCCCAAGGAACATCCTGTTCAAATGATCACAGGTATCTTATTTAATTTTGTAAATAACCTCATTCAGTACCATAGTATGAAGGGCAGCGCAGAGAAGCAGATTGCTTCAGCGCTCAAAGTTCATCCCTATTTTTTAAAACAGTTTAATGCTGCTTCAAGGCATTATTCTTCTGCTCATGCACATGAAATGCTCGACGAATTATTAGTCTTTGACCGAAAATGTAAAGGTCTTATTACATCAAGCTCAGGGGAATATGAGCATTTGAGAGAATGGTTAATCAAGTGTACTCTTTAGGCACTATTTTTGACAAGATTTTAGACTATGAGAATACGTATACTCCTGCTTACTTTATTGTTTTCCTTAGGTGCTTTTGCCCAGGGAGAATTACTTCGAGGTTTTATTTATGCCAAAGACGGGGGGGAGCCCATCCCTTTTGCAAATATTGTGGTGAACTCAATAAATTCAGGTGCTACCACTAATTTAGAAGGCTACTTTCAGATTTCAGAGGTGCCTTACGGTAAGCAACAGATAACGGTAAGCTTTATTGGTTTTGAAACGTCTAGTATGGAAATCCAGGTTTTCAAGAATAAGCCTACTTCAGTGTCTGTTTACTTAGATGAAAGTAGCCAGATGCTCAACACGGTAAATATCGATGTCGAGCGCGCTCAACGAAAGGTGAAGGTGAATACGGCGGTGGTTAGTTTAAATCCTAAAATGATTGAAACATTTTCAGCGGGTGGTGATCCGGATTTAATGAAAGCACTCTCGGTACTCCCTGGTGTGGTGAGCACCGGTGATCAAGGTGGTCAACTCTATATTCGAGGTGGAGCTCCAATTCAAAACTTGGTTATGCTTGATGGTATGATCCTGTATAACCCTTTTCATAGCATAGGTTTCTTTTCTGTTTTTGATACTGATGTACTTCAGTCTGCGAATGTGTATACCGCTGGGTTTGGTGCGGAATATGGCTCCCGTAACAGCTCAGTTATGGATATTACAACACGGGATGGGAATCGATCTAAAGTAAAGGCAAAGGCCTATGCATCTACCTTTATGAGTAAGCTTCTTTTGGAAGCACCGATTGGTAAAAAGGACAAAAATGGGATTGCTAACAATAGCCTATTCGTGAGTGGTAAAACGAGCTATTTGAGAGAGACAGCCCCTATTTTATATCCATATGTGGAGACCCGATTTGGAGGCTTACCCTTCACTTTCAGCGATCTATATGGAAAGTTTACTACGCAAAACAAGTCGGGGTCTAAATTGACTGCCAAGGCATTTAATTTTAGTGATGCAGTAATGCTAGACAGTGCCAAGGGTATTCAATGGAACAGTTGGGGGTATGGTATGAATTTTATGGTGATTCCTCCAGCGTCAGCTACGCTGATCGAGGGTGATTTTGCCCAAAGTCAATATTTTATTCAGAGTACTGAGAATCCAGACCAGCCTCGGAATTCGACTATTAACGGTTTTAATGGTGGATTAGACTTTACCTATTTTATAGGGAAGGCAGATGAATTTAAATATGGTATAGACCTCATTGGCTACGATACTGACTTCAACTACACAAATTCACTGGGTCTGAGTTTAAACCAGCAAGAAAGTACTACGGAGTTAGGCGGGTATTTTAATTATCGTAAAGTGGGTCCGTTACTGGTCATTGAGCCTGGTTTAAGGCTACACTATTATGGATCTTTATCCGAGCTAAGCATAGAGCCCCGTTTGGGTTTGAAATATAACTTCACTGAAGACTTTAGATTTAAAGCTTCAGGAGGACGTTACAGCCAAAACCTAGTTGCAGCAAATAGCGATAGAGATGTGGTGAACTTGTTTTATGGCTTTCTAAGTGGGTCTGCAGATCTACCTAAAACCTTTCGCGATAGAGATATTACCTCAAAACTTCAGAAGGCTAATCATGGTGTAGCTGGTTTTGAGTTTGATTTAGGGCAACACTGGGACATAAATCTAGAATCGTATGTGAAAGACTTTTCTCAAATCACAAATGTGAATAGGAATAAGCTTTACCCAGATGTACCTACTTATAGCGATCAGCCAGAAATACTGAGAAAGGATTTTATCGTAGAGCGCGGGCTTGCTTATGGTTACGATGCATTGATTAAGTTCGAGAAGGGCAGGTATTATTTGTGGGCTGTTTATGCGTGGAGTAAAGTAACGAGAGATGATGGAGTGCAAGTATATAATCCTAATTTCGATAGAAGACACAATATAAATCTTGTGGGTAATCTTAAGATGGGCCAGAAGGAACGTTGGTTTCTATCCGTTCGTTGGAATTTAGGTACAGGATTCCCCTTTACGCCCACACAAGGCTATTATCCTGGTATAGATTTCTTAGATCCGAACGGTAATCCAGATATTAATTTTGATTACACCACGGCAAATGGTGATCCAAGTGTCTTGTATGGAACGTTAAACAGTAACAGACTCCCCGTGTATCATAGGTTCGATGCATCACTAAAGTATAGTGCTCCAACAAAATACGGCTCATTTGAGTGTACCATAGGTGCTACAAACATCTACAACCGAGAGAATATATTCTATTATGATAGGGTTGCGGCAGAGCGTATAAATCAATTGCCGATCATGCCAACGATTAGCACGAGTTTAGCCTTTTAATTGGCGCAGAAAAGAGGTACTTTTGCCATGTTTTGATTCGAACTATGGCAAGCACTAAATACATCTTTGTTACCGGTGGGGTAACTTCTTCATTAGGTAAGGGAATTATCTCAGCGTCCCTTGCAAAATTATTGCAGGCAAGGGGTTACAGGGTGACTATCCAAAAATTGGATCCATACATCAACATAGATCCAGGTACACTCAACCCTTATGAGCATGGAGAATGTTACGTTACAGAGGATGGTGCCGAGACTGATTTAGACTTAGGTCATTACGAGAGATTTTTAAACACACCTACGTCGCAGGGAAATAATGTGACCACTGGCCGTATCTATCAAACCGTTATTGATAAAGAGCGTAGAGGAGATTATCTAGGTAAAACCGTTCAGGTTATTCCGCACATTACGGACGAAATTAAAACACGTATCAGAATTTTAGGTGAAACAGGCGACTATGACATCGTTATCACTGAAATAGGTGGAACAGTCGGTGATATAGAAGCGGTTCCTTATATCGAGTCTGTCCGTCAAATGAAGTGGGAGTATGAAAAAGACATCATGGTGGTCCATCTTACATTGTTACCCTACCTCAATGTCACGGGAGAATTAAAGACAAAGCCAACGCAACATAGTGTAAAGACCATGCTTGAAAGTGGTGTTCAGCCAGATGTTCTTGTTTGTCGTTCAGAGCATCCTGTTGATGATGATATTAAGAGAAAATTAGCATTATTTACGAACGTTCGTCCTAAGAATGTCATTGAATCACGTGATGCAAGCACTATTTATGAAGTGCCCGTAATGATGTACAATGAGAAATTAGATGAGGTGGTATTGGATTACTTCAGTTTGGAGTCAAAAACCGAACCTAATCTAGACAAGTGGCGTGAGTTCCTCAGTAGATTAAAGAATCCTAAGAGGACTGTAGAAATCGGTTTGATTGGGAAATATGTCGAGCTCAAAGAGAGTTATAAATCGATCACAGAGTCCTTTATACATGCCGGAGCAGCAAACGAAGTAGAAGTGAAGATCAGATGGATCCATTCTGAACACCTCACTATGGAGAATGCTGCGGTTACCTGTAAAGGTCTAGATGGAATTCTCGTGGCTCCTGGTTTTGGCGAGCGAGGATTCGAGGGTAAGGTTTCTACCGTACAATATGCCCGTGAAAATGGTGTTCCTTACTTTGGTATTTGCTATGGCATGCAAGCCGCTGTAATTGAATATGCAAGAAATGTTTTGGGATGGTCTGATGCCAATACAACGGAAGTAAATGCCGAAACCTCAAAGCCCGTAATAGCATTGATGGATGACCAGATGCATGTCACAGATAAGGGAGGTACTATGCGTTTAGGAGCTCAAAACTGCGTGTTAGAAGAAGGTTCTAAAGCATCTGAATCCTATGGCACAACACATATCTCTGAACGTCATCGTCACAGATATGAATTTAACAATCAATTTAAAGAAGAATTAACTGCGGCAGGACTAAAGACTACGGGGATAAATCCAGAGACTGGATTGGTGGAAATAGTTGAGGTCGATAATCATCCGTTCTTTGTAGGTGTTCAGTACCATCCAGAATACAAGAGCACAGTATTGAATCCTCATCCGCTTTTTGTTTCATTTATCAAAGCTGCGGATGAGTTCCGCCAAAACAAATAATTCATGGAGAATAAGAATAACGGTCTAGACCGAAATCAAATTATAGGATTTGTACTTATCGCAGTAATCATGGTGGGCTTTGGCTGGTGGCAGTCAAAGAATCTTCCTGAAGTACAGCCTGTATCTGCGGAGCAACAGGAAGAGGTTAATTCTGCCAATGGTGATACTGATTCTAGATCAGAAATAACTTCTGTTACCTTAGATGCCGCCAGGTCTGTAGTTCTGGACAGTAGCATGTTCCTTGCTAAGGACGTGATGCTATCTAATGACGTGCTGCAAATGACTTTTAGTACGAAGGGAGCTGCAATGGTCAAAGCAGGCTTATTGGACTACCACAATTATGACGATACTGCGCATACGGCACCGTTGAACATTATTGACGGGAATCAGATTTTCGACATTAGTATTCCCGGTGACGAAGGCTTGAGTGCTAAAGAATTTTCAATTACATCTCAGTCCTCCAGAAGCCTCACGCTTTTTGATGGTAAAACAAAGGTGGAAATTGAATTACCTGAATCTGGATATGACTTTACGTATGTCGTGAGTGGGAATGCAACATCTAGTGGGAAACCAGAGTTGTATTGGGAGCGCGCAGCGCAACGTACAGAAAAAGGAATTAAGACGGAACGTCAGTATTCCACATTTACCTACCGCGAAACGATAGACGGGGATACTGAGCACCTCTCTGGTCGCGGTGGAGATAAAGACAAAAGCATTGAAGGAATGGATTGGTTAGCGCAAAAGCAGCGTTTCTTCTCTATCATCGTCCATCCAGAAACAGGTTTTTCTTCGGGTCAATTAACTACGGTAAATGGTCCAGATGAGGATAACGATTTGATCAAGGATTACAGTGCAACAGCTGTTATTGACCAGACGGTTTCCGGAGCTTATTCCTTGCCGTTTAAGATGTATGTAGGACCTAACCAATATCAATTGTTAAAGTCATATGATCAAGGTTACGAGAAGTCTATCAATTTTGGTTGGGGAATTTTCGGTTGGATTGGTCGTGCAGTGGTGGTTAAAGTATTCAATTGGCTTGAAGGATACGGTTGGAATTATGGTTTAATCATTTTAGTGATGGTTCTGATCATTAAAACCGTTTTATTTCCGTTGACATTCGCGTCTTATAGATCCATGGCTAAAATGCGAGTTCTGAAGCCTCAGATTGATGAGATTAGCAAGAAGTTTGGAGATAAGGATCAAGTAGCTAAACAACAAGCTACGATGAGCTTATATCGCGAAGCTGGAGCAAGTCCATTAGGTGGCTGTATTCCTGTGATCGTTCAGATGCCAATATTATTTGCGATGTTTCGATTTTTCCCTGCATCCATTGAACTTAGAGGTCAAAGCTTTTTATGGGCGAATGATTTAAGTACGTATGATAGTGTGATTTCTTGGTCTGCAGAGATCCCGCTAATCTCAACCTTCTTTGGTAACCACCTCTCGTTATTTACTTTACTCATGACAGCATCTACCATCCTGTATACATGGATGAACCAGCAGATGACTCCTCAGACAGGGAGTAATGAGCAGATGAAGCAGATGCGAACCATTATGTATTTAATGCCATTGATGTTCATGTTTGTATTGAATAGCTTTCCTTCTGGATTGACATATTACTACTTCGTATCGAATATCGTAACCTTCGCCATGCAGTGGGGGATACGTAAGTCGGTGAATGATGAGGCTATCCTGGCTAAAATAGACGCCAAGCGTGCGCTGCCTAAAAAAGAGAAAAAAGAGTCTAAATTTCAAAAGAGATTAGAAGACATGCAGCGTCAGCAGAACCTAAACAGGTCGCAACGCAGAACTAAAGAATAATTAGTTTTA
>CAJJCK010000115.1 GCA_905182675.1 uncultured Cryomorphaceae bacterium
TAGCATTGCGGGTTATTATTAACCCATTACTGCAACTAGGGATTACCAAGCGTTTAATGGGCATTGCACCGGAGCGTAGCATGCCTGCACTTGCGAGCCCAGCCTATATGAAGGCGTATACATCCAACTTTACGGCAGCGTCTGCAAAAAACAGTCCTCGTCCTGTGGTATTGTGGGTAGATGAATTTACCGCCGCCCAGGAGCCTATGCTCGTTGGAAAGGCCATAGATGTGCTGAACGCTTTAGATTGTACGCCCGTGGTATATTATGCCCCTAGCGGTAGAGCACTCCTCTCGGGAGGGTTTTTACCTCAAGCAAAGACCATCGCTGAAAATGCGGTTCGTGGTTTGCAACATGTCCTTCAGGATCTGGGTGATGTGCCCATCTTAGGTTTGGAAGCCAGCGCGGTACTGAGTGCTGTGGATGAGTATACCAGACTTCTTGACGGTACAGAACTAGAGTGGGTAAAGGCGCATAAGTTTCAAACTATTGACCACTACCTGGCCAGCTACCTGACCACAATAGAGGCACCCCAGCAGAAGTTCAACTCCTATAAGGAAGCTATTCTGTTACACGTACACTGCCATCAAAAGAGCCTTGAAAATGCTGGAGATACAGCTTATGTATTGCAGCTACTTCTTGGAGCAAAGGTCAACCGAGTCAAGAGCAGTTGCTGCGGTATGGCCGGGGGATACGGCATGAAAAAGGAAAATTATGAGATGAGCACAAAAATGGCGAATCTTGTATTGATTCCAAATGTGGAGGCTTTTGAGGGAGATTACATAGTTGCCACTGGTACCTCATGTCGCCATCAAATTCATGACCTAGCGCAGAGAACTGCCGTACATCTGTTGGATGTACTTTGGGATCAACTAAAGATGGACGCTACTGCTCACCATTGATACAAACTACTTATCCGCGGCCTCAAATCTGATGCCTATATCCTGAATACCCGTCAATAAGGTGTCCCTCATTCCCTGGCTTATTTTTAACGTATAGCGTTCATCATCTCTAAAGCGTACAGCACTTTTCCCAATCGGAATAGCGAGGGTTTTGAGGCTACTCATTCCACTGCCATTCCACGCCCCTAGATCGTTAGCTAGAGCAACGTTTACAGTATCGGAATACTCTACTCCTTCCGTGCTTTCTATGGAACGGAAGAGATAAATGTTATTGTAGGGATAGTCTGTGAAGTGACGAATATACATGCTCATAAAGACCGGCTTGTCCGATTCTTTGGGCTCCCAACTCACCGACACGGTAGAGTCCATGTGCCACTGCATTTGTTCAAAGGTGATGAGCTCGTCCAGTACGACATCAGTCCCGCAGGAACCCAGCATCAGTGCTACTGAAGATGCACCCACCAGACGAACTAATCTTGCCTTTAAACCCATCATTATTCCGCTTTTTTCTGAGGTTTATTCGCTCTATTGCGGTTGCGATTTCTATTGCGGTTTCCTTTGTTCGATTGCTTTTTAGGCTGGTCGAACCTGTTAATGCTCTCCTCTGCGTTACCACCTACAAAGTCTGCAACTTCAAACTCAGCCTTCACCTTAGGTGCTTCTTCGTAAGCAAATTCTGACAGATCATCTGGAATCTCACCCTTATCATTTGCCTCAATAATCTCATTTACTTGGTCCAATTTCAAAGGAACCCAGCTCGAAATATCGCTGTCTAAAGAGTACCATAGCATCTCCTTGAAGATGTCCATCTTTTGGAATACAGCAACGCCTTTAGAGAGCTTTAGCTTTTTGTTTGGGGAAGGGAAGCGTTTCACCGCTTCCATGTAACTGTCTAGTTCGTAGTTCAAACAGCACTTCAGCTTGCCACATTGACCAGCTAGTTTCTGAGGGTTCAAGCTCAATTGTTGGTATCTAGCTGCTGCCGTATTGACACTTCTAAAATCACTGAGCCATGTGGAACAGCACAATTCGCGCCCACATGATCCTATACCTCCTAGACGCTGTGCTTCTTGACGTGCACCAATCTGACGCATATCAATACGAACACTAAACATCTGCGCCAACTCACGTATGAGTAGTCGGAAATCTACGCGTTCTTCTGCAGTGTAAAAGAAGGTGGCTTTTGAGCCATCACCCTGATATTCAACATCAGAGATCTTCATTTTCAAACCCAATCTTCCAGCCACTACGCGACTTTGAATCATGGTGTCTTGCTCCTTGTTCCGTGCCTCAGCCCAAGATTCTAGATCTTTTTCCGAAGCCTTGCGATACACTTTCTCAGGTTTCTCTTCCTTGTCGAAGTGAAACTTTTTCTTATTCATCTGGAGCTTTACAAGCTCTCCAACGATGGAAACGTTACCTATATCATGTCCCGAAGGTGCCTCTGTTGCCACGGCATCTCCGACTTGGAGTGTTAGTTCGTTCGCGTTGTGATAAAACTCTTTGCGTCCGTTCTTAAATCTTATCTCAACCCAATCAAATGGTTTTTCTGTTGAGGGAAGTTCCATATTTGAAAGCCAGTCAAAGACCGGCAATTTATTACATCCTCCTGTTCCACATGATCCGTTGCTTTGGCAACCTTTTGGAACGCCACCATCGCTACTACAATTATTGCAAGCCATGGTCGTTATTATTTTACGTTACAAACGCACCTTTTGGTGTGTTGTTTGAACTACTAAGGTCGTAAATTGAAGCCATGTATAAACGGCACTGGACATTTTTTATCTATTCCACGCTTTTGGCGGTTACTTTATCTTTCTCCAACCAGGCTTACGGCCAGTTAAATGGTGGTGCATCCACTAATAATGAGTCCTTTAGCTACTGGATTGACCACCTTCCCTATAACTCTATTTCTCACATTGCCCACCTGAATGGGCTTACTTTTTGTGGCGCTGATCAGGGACTTTTAGTCTATGATAATGCGGCCGGTGAGTACCAGCGTTTTTCGTCTATCAACGGACTTTCTGATGCTGGCATTACCGCCATTGCAGCAGATGTTTCCTCTTCTTCTGTTTGGATGGGATACCCATCTGGGCGTATAGATGTTTGGTATGGCGGAAAATTCCATACGATCAACGCCATTGAAGAGTCACCGCAATACACTGGGCTGAAAACCATCAATGCGATCACCTTTTACGGGGACAACGCCTATGTTGCCACAGACTTTGGCATTGTAGAGTTTTCCACGCTGAATTATTTAGCCGAAAGAACGTTTATTTTAGGGCCCAACTCTACGGCAACTCGTGTGGATAACATGGCGGTTACAGAAGCTGGCGTGCTCTATGCGTTAACCCCTCAAATGAGGTCTGAAGGACTGATTAACAAGGGTGTACTGACTGATAATTTAGTGTTTTATGAGAATTGGACACCGCTAGGACTGACCCAAAACTGGAATGGAACAGCGCTTGTTTTTGACCCTATTCAATCCGCACTACTGTTTGCTAAAGAAGGGAATATTGACACCGATCTTTTGCGTCTTGATACAGATTCAACGACCGCACTTTTGTATACCACCGCACAAACCTTACAATCCTTAACAGTGTCAAGTGCCGGCAACGTTGTGGTGGCCACCTTAGAGTTTAATGTACTGCTGTTTGAAAACGGGCAGAACACCACCAATATTTCTGCAGCGATATTTAATTCAGGTGCTTTTTCTCCCTTGTGTGCCGTGCATGATGACGGAGATAATGCAACGCTGATTGGAAACTATAAAACGGGGTTGATACGTACAAAAGACTTGGTGAAAAACAAACGAATTGTACCTAACTCCCCCTTCAGCGACCGTGCTTATAACCTGGTTTCTTATGGAGCGGGAAGAAATAGTAGTTATACGGACGTCGGGGGCAACGGTCCTGATAATTTTGGCGGGGTGCTACTTTGCCCGGGAGCCCTAACAGATCTATGGACGAAAACCTTTGTTGCTGATGGGATTGGTGTTTATTCAGAACAGCGCTGGACCCATAAACCTAATGCCTTGCTCTATGGGGTTACAGATGTGGTGGACGCTGCATACATCGTAAATAGCGATGGTGAAGCGCAGTTGTTCCTCTCCTCTTGGGGAAGCGGTTTGTTGCTGATAGAGGGCAATGGATCTCCGGAATTCTTGATGGATACCGTCGCACTTTTTAATACGGCAAACTCGGATGGCGCGCTGGTTGGTGTTGGAGGAAATGCCTCTGATTTGCGCACAGGAGGTATTGCCCTTGATGAAAACGGCACGTTATGGGGGGTGCAAAGTTTGGTGTCAAACCCATTATTTAGCCGCTCACCAGAAGGTGTTTTCACCTCCTATGGCCTAAGTCCAGGAGCAGATGGTGTAGCGTTAAAACAGGTATTGGTAGAGGATGGAATGGTCTTTATTCAGAGTCGTACAAATGGTATTTACGCTTACAGTGAAGTTGATGGCGTAGGGCTAAAAAGACAGCTCACCACTGGGTTAGGCTCCGGAGATTTACCCTCTGATAAGGTGCTCGCGATGACCTTTGACCAGGATGGGGAATTGTGGATAGGGACAGACGAAGGATTGGTGGTATTGTATAGTCCAGAGAACGTTTTCGATGGAACAGGGTCTTTTGATGCGCGGCCAATTCTCTTTGAAGAAGACGGTGTCGTTCAAAAATTGCTGGGCGAGACGCCTGTTACGGCGCTTTGCACAGATGGTGGAAACCAGAAGTGGATTGGAACCCGAGGTGCAGGTTTATTCCTTGTCGCTCCAGATGGCCTGACCCTCATCCACCAATTCACAGAAAACAACAGCCCCTTGCTCTCGAATAGCATTGTAGATGTTGCCGTAGATCCCACCACAGGCGAAGTGCTCATTGCCACGGACAAAGGGCTGATCGGGTTCCGTGGAGATGCCACACCAGGGCATACCAGTTTGTATCCTGATTTACAGGTCTATCCCAATCCTGTGCGCCCTGATTATGACGGCCCCATTTTCATTCAAGGCTTTCAGGAGAACGCCCGTATAAAAATCACGGATGTTGCCGGTGGACTAGTCTATGAGTCCATTTCAACTGGGGGACAGCTGCGCTGGGAAGGACAAAATTTACGTGGTATTGATGTTTCCTCCGGAGTCTATCTCATTTACGCAACGGACGATTTAGGAGAGGTAACGGCACAAGGAAAAGTTCTTATCGTACGTTGATAATCAATTCAGGAATATCCTATTTTTAATCTATGGCGAAGACAGAAAAGACGGCAACTAAGAAGAAAAGCTACGTAAAGCAAATCATCATCACTTTAGTTGTGCTCACGGGACCTTTATGGGGCCTGTCACTTATGTTGTTCCTCACCTCTCTTGGGACTTTTGGTACACTGCCTAGTGTCGCTCAGATTTCAAACCCCCAGACCAAGCTTGCTACAGAAATCATTACCGAAGACGGGGAAGTATTGGGTACGTTTTACCGTGAAAACCGCACAGCGGCCTCTTTTGATGAAATTTCACCCTTCCTGATCAACGCACTGGTCGCTACGGAGGATGAGCGATTCTTTGAGCACAGCGGCATAGATGCTCGCGCTCTTGCTCGTGCCGTTTATGGATTAGGTAACAGAGGTGGTGGATCTACGTTGACCCAGCAATTGGCAAAAATGCAGTTCAACGATCCCGCAAGAAATATCGTGCAGCGAATTGGTCAAAAACTAGGAGAATGGATCATTGCAACGCAGCTAGAAAGGCTCTACACGAAGGAAGAGATTATTGCGCTTTACCTCAACCAGTTTGACTTCTTGTACCAAGCCGTAGGTATAAACTCGGCTGCTAGAGTCTACTTCAATAAAAAGCCCATTGACCTTCGGGTGGAAGAAGCTGCAGTTTTAGTTTCCATGGCGAAAAATCCCAGTTTATACAATCCCAAACGTTATCCGGAACGCGCTAAGCAACGCAGAGATCAGGTCTTCGTGCAAATGGTTAAAAACGGAATGATGAGTGAGGTAGAAAAAGACAGCCTCCAAGAACTCCCGATACAATTAGAATTCCGTCCACAGAGCCATACCGCTGGTCTTGCCCCTTACTTCAGAGAATATCTACGCGGGTACATGAAAGACTGGATTAAAGCCTACGAAAAACGTACTGGAAATGACATTGACCTTTATACCGGGGGACTAAAAATTTACACCACCATTAACGCGGAAATGCAGAAAAATGCTGAAGAGGCCGTGCAAGAGCACATGGGCAACCTACAGCGTATTTTCAATATCATTAAGGAAGACCGCAAGTATGGACCTTATTATTTTGACGAGGACCCAGCGGGTAAAGTTCGCAAAATCTTAGACCAGGCCATGCGTAGGACCCAGCGCTACAGGGGGTTGAAGAAAAACGGTGCCAGCAACGACAGTATTAGAATCGTCTTTAACACCGCCATACCTATGACCTTATTCTCTTGGGAAGGCGATAAAGACACTGTCATGAGTCCTATGGACAGCATCATGTATTACAAGGGCATTTATCAGGTAGGTATGATGTCTATGGAGCCTCAAACAGGGTACGTAAAAGCGTGGGTAGGAGGAAACGATTACCAATATTTTAAGTATGACCACGTGAAGCAAGGAAAGCGTCAGGTGGGTTCCACGTTTAAACCTTTTGTCTATGCTTCTGCGATTATTGAGAAGAACTACAGCCCTTGTATGCAAGTGCCTAATGCAAAAATTTGTATTGAAAAGGGAGAGTATGGATTGATTGAGGATTGGTGTCCATCCAACTCTGATGATGAGTATGGAGGAACGAAAAGTCTGAAGGATGCCTTGGCAAATTCTATGAACACGGTAACGACCTTCTTAATGAAACAAATAGGTCCGCGTCCAGTGATCAAGATGGCGCGTCAAATGGGAATCACCAGTGACATCCCTGAAGTACCCTCTATTGCTTTAGGAACGGTTGACTTAAGCGTCTATGAAATGGTGGGTAGCTACACCACGTTTGCAAACAAAGGCCGTTATGTCGAGCCTATCATGATCACCCGCATAGAAGATAAGAACGGAGTAGTCTTAGAGGAGTTTACCCCTAAAACAAACCAAGTTATTGGTGAGAAAGAGGCTTATGCAGTCCTGAAATTATTAATGGGCGTTACCGAAGATGGTACCGGCCAGCGCTTGAGACATGACCTTGGTAAGAAGTTTTACCGAAATGATGCCGTTACCGGTTACCCTTACGGATTCACGAATGAAATAGCGGGTAAAACAGGAACCACACAGAACAACTCTGATGGCTGGTTCATGGGCGTGGTACCCAACTTGATTACCGGGATTTGGACGGGTTGTGAAGACCGTGCAGCACACTTTGGCGGCGGATGGGGAACCTACTATGGACAAGGTGCTACTACAGCCTTACCTATATGGGCCGTGTACATGAAAAAGAATTATAAAAATCCTGATTTAGGCATTAGCATGGATCCTTTTGAACGTCCAAAGGGAAAGCTAGATATCGACGTTGATTGTGAGACTTCTTCTTCCGCTGAGGGTAGTGAAACTAATTATGACCATGAGTTTTAGGCGTTACTCCTATCCAATTACGACCTAAGGTATCTTGCATTTTGCTGGATTGGCACCATTATAAACACAAAAGCCTCGAAGTATCGAGGCTTTTGTGTTTATGGTTCTTGGTTAGAAATAGAGGTTAGAACATCTCCATGTCCATTCCTCCACCCGAGTCGCCTCGTCCCTGTTGGCGTCTACGGCGCTGTACTTCACCAAAGTTGTAGGTAAGTCCTACCTCCACCACTCTGGACATCCAGCGGAACTGACCTACAGAGGAGAAGTTAGGGCCGCTCGTTGCGTAGTTCCAACCCATGGTATTGAAGATGTCGCGACAGTTCACAGAGATGTTGAGCCTATCGTCTAAAAGTCCTTGCTTGAATCCTCCACCTACAAAGTAGAATGGCTTGCCTATCCCTTGAGCCATTACGCGCTTACTGCGATAATTCCCCATGAGTTGTACACTAGCGTCTTTCCAAAGTGGGGTGCTGAACATGGTGTTCAGTCCAAAACCTGCACCCTGATTTACCCATCCTTGGCCACGAATTTCACCGGATACTTGGGTATAGAAGTAATTTCCCCCGAGAGTGAAAAAACCGCCTTTTTTACCAAGCTTGCCTCTAAAGTTCATGTCCAGGCCTACATCCTCTCCACTGTTAAGGTTCTGGTGTGAGGTTGTATTGATCCCGTTTGTGTCTACCTCAGAATACCACGTAATAAGGTTGTTACGATCGCGGAAATAAACGTTTGCCGTGAAGGTGGTTCCTTTCTTTAAGATTTGCGTGTAACCCAGCTCATATGAACCCGTAAAAGAAGGGAGTAAGTAAGGGTTTCCTTGACGCAAGTTAAAGGGGTCGCTATAATCAATAAATGGGTTGAGCTGACGACCTCCCGGACGTTGCACCCTGCGACTATAGCTGAGGTTTAGCTCACGACCACGAGCAATTTCATAGGTCACGAATGCACTTGGATATACTTGAAAGTAGTTGTTTTGAAATGCCGAATCCTGGGTGATCTGGGTAGCCGTAATGTTCGCTTGCTCTGCACGCAAGCCTAATTGGAATCCCCATGGACCATTTTTAAACCCATAATTCATGTAAGCAGCTAAGATATCTTCCTCATATAAGAATTTGTTCTCAGATAGTGGATCTAGCGTTCCTGTTCCGGTTGAAAGGTCAATGTTCGTTCTATTGAAACCGTCAAGATCATCTCTAGTGATGAGCTTTGCACCTGCTTCCAGCCTGCTGTCTTCATTCCACTTTTTCGTGTAATCCACGATAACATTTAGTTCATTTTGTTGGCCAAAGCTACCCGTGTTATACTGCAGTGAAGGCAGCTTAACATCATTCGAAAGAACGGTGTCTTGTACGAATATTAAATTATCATCACGACTGCCATCTGTATAGCTCAATCGGACATTTAATTCCTCCCCTTTCTGGGGCTTATAGTCATAGATCAGATCTACACTTGAGTTAAGACGAACGCCTGTTCTATCGCTTATTTGACCTATGGTGTACAGTCCTGTTGGGGTGGTCCAGTCTGTATTGGATAGGTTCAACCGTGGTCGTAAACCCTGGTTAATGGTCCCTTGAAGCGTAAATAAATGCTTCGTGCCAGGGTTCCAATCCAAGCCAAATTTGGCGTTGTTCCCATTGCGTCCTCCCTGACCATCAACGTCCTGACGGAAGCTCACAGTGTCTTGGCCAAGGTAATTATCTCGTTCTACCCATGATGATCTTGGATAGGCTCCTGAGCTGTGGCCCGCATTAAAGAATAGGTTAATATCCTTTACCTTATAGTTTAGGTTCAATCCTGTGCGAACCCTGTCTGCACCTGAATACGAGGCATTCACAGATCCGTTAAGCCCCTGAAGAGCTGATTTTTTAAGTACAATATTGATCATCCCTGCGGTTCCGTCTGGATCGTACTTCGCACTTGGGTTCGTCATTACTTCAATTTTCTCTACGCTATTTCCTGGGAGGCTCTGCAGAAGTGCCGTAAGATCCTCACCTGTAAACCTAGATGGACGACCATCAATCATAATGCGCACTGCAGAAGATCCACGCAGGGTAATGTTTCCGTCTATGTCTAATTCTATGGCAGGAATATTTTCTAAAATGTCCGTTGCAGAACCTGTTTTAGACAGAATGAGTTTTGATGGGTCGTAGACTTTGCGGTCAATCTCGCTGGTCATGAATTCGCGTTCCGCCTCTACAGTTACTTCTTCAAGCTCAACACCAGAGGATTGTAGACCAATTTTACCTAGGTCTATTTCCGTGCCTTCACGACCAAGTCGAACCTCTTGTGTTTTGGTTTTATATCCCACATAGGCGAATTCCAAAGTATTTGGGCCCAGCGTAATTCCCTCTATCTTAAAACGTCCCTTTTCATTGGTCATGCCCCCTGTAACCAGATCAGCACTCAACTTATGCGTTATTTTGATGGCTGCATAAGGAAGTGGCTCACCGGAGTCCTGGTCCATAAGAAAGCCAGATACGACCCCAATCTTCGGAAGCTTAGTAGGGTCAAAACTTCCGCCGCCTCCACCAGGGCGCTGCGCCCACATGGAGATTGAGGAAATTAGCAAGGCAAATAGGAGTACTGGTTTATATTGATTTGTCATTCCTGTGAGAGATGTATTAGGGTCATAGGTTTAACGCACTTACTCATGGTTTTGTGCGAATTGGCCCACGAAAGTACATCCTTTGAAGCAAGAACACATGTTATAGAAGTGTGAAACTCTACGTTACATTAACCTCTACTGACTTATCGACCTTAATCCTTGAGAGTAGGAGCTGAATGATCCAGAAGTTTAACGCAGCAAAAATCTCAAAAAACACCACATGCATATAGGGAAATGACTCGCTCGTAATGATCAGTGGGTTATCCGCGATTGGTGGCTCCATCAAGTACATGTAGTTGCCGCCT
Source organism: uncultured Cryomorphaceae bacterium (assembly GCA_905182675.1). GTDB lineage: Bacteria > Bacteroidota > Bacteroidia > Flavobacteriales > Schleiferiaceae > UBA10364. The sequence continues at coordinate 10,362 of CAJJCK010000115.1, forward strand.
GTAAGTAAGTTAATTCCCACTGCGATCAGGGCGAGTACTTGCGTTTGCCCAAAAGCCTTTAACCATGAAAATTTCTGGAGTCTTTCCTTGTGAATCATGATGATATAAATTCCAATCCCCACAATAGATGCGTGGTTAAAAAAGTAGTCAAAAACATACACAGGATGAAGACCATGCGTAAACTCCGGGGTCAGTAAGCTTTGAAGTCCACCAGCTATTCCGGTAAACGTTACTAGGACACCAATCCAACGAGAGGACTTGAACAGGTAGAGAATAGCCAATACTCGTGAAAAACCACACATATGGACCAGTAAACTAGTGGCCCAGCTAGCTTCACCCCGGTACATGGCGATGCCTGTCATAGCGATGTAAGACAGCAACAGCAATGCTGCCCAACTCTTTTCAAAATTTCTCCGAAGTTTCGTTGATGAATTTCTACCGAGCCATAAAGGAAAGACGATCACAAATATGGAGAATGCCCACCCAAACCAATAAAGTGAATCCGAGGAGGTTAATGCAACGTGTAAATCCATGAAATCATGTGTTAGCGGTTAGTTTCAAACAGCTTGGCTATGGTTGGGGAACTGTGCTTGAGTGGTGAAAATAAAAAAAGGCGGCCATATGTGGCCGCCTTTTTAAAATGATTTTTAGCATTACCTGCTAAGAAGTGTCTTAATTGTTACCTAGAATGATAGGCAAACCTTGATCACCACCACCAATAACAATCACTTTCGTGTTGCTACTTTCAGCCAATCTCAATGTTGCTTCAATTCCTTTATCCTGAAGTACTTTATCTGTTATAGACGCACTCAAAATAAGGTTAGCGGCAGCTTTACCTTCTGCTTCAATTCTTTGACGCTCTGCTTCCTGGAGCGCACGTGAAATACGGAACTCATAGGCAAGTGAACTTTGCTCTTGTTCGAGTTTACCCTCGATCGCCTGCTTTAGTTTTTCTGGAAGACCCACATCACGGATAAGAACTGCATCTAGCTCAATATTCTTTTCACTGATACGACCTGCCGCAAGAACGAAAATCTCCGTCTGAATACTATCGCGCTTAGAACTATACAATTCTTCTGGAAGGTATTTACCTATAATCTCGCGGGTAGCCGAGCGAATCTCAGGAATTACAATACGCTCATGGTAACCTTCACCAATGTTGTTGTGGAGGTATCCAATTTTATCTTCAACAACACGGTAACGATAAGAAAGCTCCGTACGTATGGTCAGTCCATTTGCACTAAGAACTTCCATAACAGATCTGTCTTCCTGAATTCTTGTGCTGTACACAAACATTTTGTTCCAAGGAGCGATCACTTTAAGGCCTTGACTGTAAACACGATCTTCCTTCAATCCAGAAATGATATCGTACAAAACTCCGGCTTCTCCAGAATTTATTTTTACGAAGATTTTTGAAGAGAATACCAATAAAAAAAGGAAGGCAGCAACCGCGGGTACAAGCCATTTAGGAAATGATGGATTCATATTGATTGTTTAATTAGTTATGCTATGAAAGTAGCAATTTTCCTTCCAATCTGCACATCATGTCAGTTTGGCTGATTATCAACGTTTTTAAGTGGTTTTTACAGATTTTAACGCTGTTTATGTCAAAAAACAGCGAAAAACAGGGTTTTTAATCGAAAACTGGCTTTACGCAAATAGCTCCGTTAGAACCTCTAAACTACGAAAGCGACCAAATCCATCCAGATGTATGTTCATGTACCTGGTCAATCCTTCCATTAAATCCTTGCGTCCTTGTTTTGGGATTTGTAAAGGGGATTGAAAATCCCACTGTAGCGCCTCCCGTAAATAGGCACTCGTATTCTGATCTAAGTAAGGATGAAGTAACGAAGGGTGCGGCAAAAACTGGCCATCTTGGAGGTCAAAAAAAGTATCTGGCTCTGCCTGCTTAATATTTGGGGAAAATCCTAAATACAACATCAACTTTGCCCAAATCACCAGATGAAACGATGGTGGCAATTCTTCTATGGTGTCTAAGGCAAGACAGGCGGTCCTTATAAAATCAAACTTTTCGAGATTAGACTGCTCCTCCCTGAGCACCTTACCGAACAACTCCGCAAGAAAAAGGGCGAGCGCATTTCGCACGGGATCGTAAGGAATGGCCGTATAAGTAAGGTCCATTTTTGCCTCCTTGATCCTATCTAGCTTGCCATGCCCCTTATAGGTATGCACGATGTCTATTAAAGACAAGGGCAAGAGCATAGAGGAACGTACGACAGATTTTTTACTGGAGACGCTATGAACCAGTACACTGATTAGCCCGTAATTATCCGTGTACAAGCGAACGATACGACTGGTGTCGCCATATTTCAGTGCACTTAAGACAATTGCTTTACTGTTGTGGTAGGTGGCCATTGATCAAAAATAGGTCAACACAGGAGCTTGTCTGACAAGATTTCTTAAAAGTTAGATGATTTTAGCGTTTCGAACGCAGCGATTGTACGTTAACAACTTGGTTTTCAGATGCGGTGATCACACCTCAATTGACTTATTTTTATGAATATTAATGGTTGCGCGCGAATGAATGCTTCCGTTTGACACATATTTAGAACTTATGATAAAAAGGCTACTCTTTGCAATAGCGTCGTTATTTGCCATCCAAGGGACCGCTCTTTCACAAACTGTATCCATTTCAGGGCAGTCGCTTGACTTTAGTAATCCCATAACCAGCAGCCCTAGCACTAGTGTTGGAGGCTCCTGTATGTATGATAATGTCGTGACCATTTCTGGAACCAGCTATGATGCGATCATCACCATTACCGCCGTAAATAATGCCTTGATCTCCGACTTTGACCAGATTGCTGCGACAAACAGCAATACTGCAGCGCACTTCAGTCCGCAAGTTTTATGGATTGGAGCAGGAAGCATCAGCTATACCCTAGATTTTATTGAAGATTTCACAAGTGGAACACCTGTACCCGCAGTACTTGGCGACTTTTATCTGACGGCATGGGATTTAGATGGCGTGGGCCCAAGCGGCGCCTACTTTGAAACTCAGGAGTTAACCAGTTACATCCTTGGAACTAATAGTGTCATCAACTACACCAGCTCAGGTCCAGGACAAGGAACTTTCACCAACGGCAATACCTCTTCAAATACGGTGGGAACCGACGGAACCTCTAGGGTTACCGTAGGATACAGCAGCGCTTCCTCCGTAGCGTTTAGTATTGGAAGTAGTGGAAGTGGAAGTAAAACGCATTTAATCTCAGGAGCGAACCCTACTTCGTGGTTCCCTACCTCAGCGGTAGAAACAACCTTTCCAAACCTCTTAACTGTGGAAACCCTGGTGCCTTTCTTTACCTGTGATGGCACAG
>CAJJCK010000116.1 GCA_905182675.1 uncultured Cryomorphaceae bacterium
TTCCTCGGCAGTAGCTAAGCCAATGCCTCTTGAAGCGCCGGTAATCCATGCAAATTTTGAGTCTTTATGATGTGCCATATAGTATATGTATAAAAAAACGGCCCAAACTAATCGTTTGGGCCGTCTAATATCGTGAGTAAATTATTAGTTTATACCAACATTGTTACTGGATTCTCTAAGAAGCCTTTTACAGATTGTAGGAACGCAGCGCCTGATGCTCCATCAATTACTCTGTGGTCGCAACTCAATGTAACCTTCATAACATTACCGGGGACAACCACACCATCTTTGACGACGGGTACTTGCTTAATACCTCCAACAGCTAAAATACCAGCATCAGGAGGATTTACAATAGCCGTAAACTCTTCGACACCAAACATCCCAAGATTGGAGATCGTAAACGTATTACCCTCCCAGTCTGAAGGCTGTAATTTCTTATTCTTTGCCTTACCTGCCAAGTCTTTGACTTGTGCTGATATTGCAGATAACGGCATTTGATCAGCATGACGCAGTACTGGTACTAGCAAACCGTCTTCGACAGCAACTGCAACACCTATATGGACATGATCGTTTTGGCGTATGAAGTCTCCCATCCACGCAGAATTAACTACGGGGTGTTTCTTCAGTGCTAGAGCACACGATTTAACCACCAAATCATTAAAGCTGATTTTAACCTCACCTGAAACATTCATGGCCTTTCTGGAATCAATAGCATTATCCATATTGATATCCATCGTGATATAAAAATGAGGTGCTGAAAATTTACTTTCACTTAAACGCTTGGCGATAACCTTCCGCATTTGACTTACCGGTGTGTCCGTATAATTTTCTACTCCAGCAGGAAAACTCTGTTGAGGGGTCATTCCTGGTTGAGGAGAGCTATGGAATGCTGGATTGAAGGAGTCAATATCACGTTTCACAACTCTTCCATGATCTCCGGAGCCTTGAACCATCGCAATATCTACACCTCTGTCTAATGCCAGTTTTCTGGCCAAGGGAGAGGCTTTAATTGAGTCATCAGTCTCCAAAGCTGGTACAGAACTGGTAGCAGCTAATGGAGCTGATGCTACTGGAGCTGATGCTACTGGAGCTGTTGCTACTGGAGCTGTTGGAGTTGGAGTTGGGTCTGTAAGGACTGTCTTTTTCTCTACTATTTCTTCAGTCTTTCCTGATTTAAGCGCTTCAATGTCTTCGCCTTCTTCGCCTAAAATGGCTAAAACGGTATCCACTGGAGCTGCCTCACCTTCATGGGTTCCTATGTAAAGAAGTTTACCTTCTTGACCAGGGAATGCCTCGAATTCCATCGTGGCTTTATCTGTTTCAATTTCAGCGAGTAAATCACCTTCATTGACACTGTCCCCTATTTGCTTGTGCCATTTTGCCACTACACCGTCAGTCATGGTGTCGGACAATCTCGGCATATTAATAACTATAGCCATGGATTCCTTTTTAGTCTTTGATAAATGGATAGTCTTCTTGAGCATAAACCCCTAAGTAAACTTCTGATGGATCTGGAAAATCACTCTTTTCGCCAAAATCAACACATTCTTTCACTAAATCTTTTACTCGTTGGTTTATTGCGTCAATTTCGTCTTGAGTCGCCCAGTTCTTCTCCTTTATTTTGTTTAAACAAAGTGTGATAGGATCTTTTGCCTGGTATTCTGCTACTTCTTGTTTGGATCTATATTTTTGAGGATCAGACATGGAATGTCCTTTGTACCTATACGTGCGTATCTCTAAGAGCGTTGGGCCTTCACCACCTCTAGCGCGCTCCATAGCTTCATGAACAGCGTCGTAAACAGCGATCGGGTCCATACCGTCTACTGCTCGGTTAGGCATATCATAGCCTTCTCCTAATTTATGAATACTCGTGTGATTTGCAGTGCGTTCTACCGAGGTACCCATGGCATATCCATTGTTTTCTACGATGAATACTACAGGTATTTTCCAAAGCATCGCCAAATTAGCCGCTTCATGCCATGCTCCTTGACGAATGGCACCATCACCCATGTAAGTGAGGGTAACATTATTTTTTCCGTTGTATTTATCTGCAAAAGCTAAACCAGCACCCAGAGGAATCTGACCTCCTACGATACCGTGACCACCCCAAAAACCATGCTTAGGAGAAAACATATGCATAGAACCTCCTTTGCCTCTGGAGGTACCAGTTACTTTACCCATGAGCTCAGCCATAATCCTGCGCGGGTCCTCGCCTAATGCCATAGGCTGAACGTGATTGCGATATGCAGTGATCATCTTATCTCCTTTCTCCATAGCAAAAGCAGAACCAGCTAGAATAGCCTCTTGTCCATTATACAAATGCAAAAATCCTCGTATTTTTTGCTGAATGTAAAGTGCAGCAGACATATCCTCGAACTTTCTCCAGAACAACATGTCTTCATACCACTTCAAGTAAGTGACCTTGGTAATGCGCTTTTTAGCCATTTGTCAGATGTATTTAGTGCGACAAAAATAACGTAAAACACCACCTAGCAAAATAAGATGGACGATTTAGTTTTGGTCTAACGATCAGGTTGCCTATAAAGTTCTATTGGGCAAGAAATCCGTCGATATTAAACCTCATCGAGAATCTCAATGTGTTCTCCAAAGGAGACCGTGTCGTAGGACTGGCGGGGATTAAATAGGCCATATCTATTGTAAACACATTGTAAACCAAACCGAAACCGAGCGTGATGTATTGACGATTACCCTTTAATTTATGCTCATTTAAAAATCCCGTTCTAGCAAAAAGAAAGTCATTATACATGTATTCCGCTCCAAAATTGTAAATATTTTCCTGAAGTAACTCCGAAAAACCACCAGGTTTTGAGCCCGTGTTAAAACTCTCAACAACGCCCATTAGCGGGGTAATGTCATCCGAATCTACACCTGCTATTATTTCACCATTGGTCCCTAAAACAGGAGGTGTAGGCACTAGCAATCTGTTGATGTCTAGGTATACCGACAACTTATTATAATCATCTATTTCCAAGTGATATCCACCTCCAAGACGAAGGTTGGTAGGGAGGAAATCAGAATTTCCACTCTCCGAATAAGCGATCTTCGCACCAAGGTTAGTCATAGCGATCCCTGCGCTAAATGCTTGGCGGCGACCATTCTTTATGTTTGCGTAGTCGCCTTGATAATAAAAGCCGAGATCCGCTGCTCCACTTTGCCCTGGCTTAGTCTGCAATCCCTGAACAACCTGCCCTTGAGCAATGTCGGAATAAATCCATCTTAGGGCCGTTCCTGCGCTCCAATGGTCACTCAACTTTAACGCATAGGCTACGTCTAAATAGAACTCATATGGATTGAATGTGCCTAAGCTATTTCCTCCTTCATCCGTAAAGTTGATTTCTCCTAATGAGAAATAACGTAATGAAGTTGATATTCCTTGACGGTCGCTTAAAGCTTTCGTGTAGTTCACGTAAGCAAGGTCAATATCAGGAACTAAACGCGACATCCATGGAGTGTAAGACAATGCCATACTCGCTTCCTTATTTTCTAGAAAAGCCAATTTAGCAGGGTTCCAAGCACTGGAATTACCGTCAGGTGTTGTCGCGACTCCTACATCTCCCATAGCCCCAGCGCGTGAATCCGGCGAGACTAAGAGAATCGGAACCGCTGTAGTAACAACGTTATATTTTAAATTATCCTGAGCCATTGTTGGTAGTGTAAAAACTACAGTCAGAATAAGGAGTGTTAATTTTTTCATAGGTGTTTCGCTAGTCACAGCGCAAGTTTAACGTATAAATATGAGCTTTTCTTGTATTGAGGTAGATTTTCCGTCCTCATTTCTTTTCCAAGTAGCTCTAGCATGATAAAATCCTGATGTCAGTTTCCCCGAGGGAATGTCACTTATTTTAAAAACAGGCAAGGAAGTTTCGGATGCTTGTAGGGTTAATTGTTCACTCCAACTCCATATGATCTGACCTTGGTTATTGACGATATCCAGTCCTAGAATACCAGTTTTAGACTGCTGGTTGTGGTTCAGATGGAAACGGACTTCAGATGTAAATGGATTGGGATAGGCTAACAGATGATTGAGAATTGGCTCGTTATTGTCTAAAACAACGAAGGACAAGCTATCATATCCCCATTGATTCAATACATCCCATGCCCTTAACTCTAGTAAATGCTCTCCGACCGTTAGGTCATAAAAAGGGTACGCAAGAGTTCCTGAGGTGAAGTCGTCAAGGTCACTGATATAAAAATCATTCGCACTAACCGACTGACCGTCTAGCGTCAAGTTAATGTTATGGCCTATTCCAAGGCCGACTGCATTGATTCCACTTTCATCGGAAAGCTTGCCAATTGCGATGGGGTTAGGTCCGCAAACCGACCCACTTACAAATAAGGTATCGTTGATAAATAGCCTTACTTCTGGACCTTCATTGTCTGTTACTATGCCGTCATATATTCCACCAATAAGCAGGCTTGCATCTCCCCCCCAGGCATCTCGGTTCGCATCGGATGCGTAGGAAGATACTTTTGGTGACCCAACACTTAAGTTAATGTCTAAAGGAATCCTGAACGTTAGTTCGAATGAGCCATTTTTAACAGAGGCGATTCCTCTGAAAATAGCATTGGTTTGGGTGGAGAAATTAAATGCAGTGCCTGAAGCATCATTAACTTTAGTCGATTGAGGTTGTGACTTATCATAAAAGTTTAGCCAAACATTTCCGTTAAAATCATTGATCAGACCAGGACTCACCGTCCCTGAAATGTGCCCCTGGACATTGACCCATGATAGTGCGTTTAGTGTGTCGTTAAACTCCGTCCAATGCTGTCCATTGATGCTGTCCATTACAACCGATAACTCCGGACGAGCAAGAGGTAGTGCAGGATCTCCTATGAGTGAAAACTTGATTTTATCTCCACTAATGTTGTTGTTCTTGGTCGTTCTTATGACGTCACCCAATCTTGGACTTTCCAGGGACATCATTTGTTGATTGAGTAACCTATTTATATCGTAAGTACTGTTCGTTGCAAATACACTCCTGGTTGTAGAGAACAGTGCTATTGCACCGCCTATTGGATTCAGTAATAATTGCTCACCAGCGCTCACACGATTGGGATCATCAAAACGAGTGAATTCGCAGGTAATCGTTGTAAACACGGGCATATTAATGGAATTGGTCCAATTCTGGATATCTTCCAATTGTAGAATACGCTCAGTCGCCCATCCCACTTCACCTCCATGTCCGATATAGGAAACTAATAGTGCCCCTTCATCGACCTCTCTAAACAATTTTTCTCTAGCGGTCGGGTATCGTTGAGAGCCAGGCTTTGCCTCTTGCTGATAGGAGTCCGCATAAATCTTGATTAAACTTAATTCTGGACGGGTTGTGTCTAGTCTTTTCGCCAACGCATCTTGTACCACGGCAAACTCCTTTTCCCACGCGTGATCTGCATCATCTGCAACAAGAATCGCTTTACTTCTCCATGGGCCAAGTCTGTTTTGATCAAACAGATAGCGATCAATTTTATCCACCATTTGAGTGGCTTCAGTTATCGATTTAACAGGAATTCTACCAATCCCAAGATCAAGATTTTCGGAGAACCAATTAATTCCCTCGCCTTCATCTAGATAGCCAAAATAATCATCAGTTATATACGAGGAATACAAGCTGAAACTGCCATAACTTTCAAAGGTTGGAACAAGGTTGGACCTATTTGGCAACTTGTCCTTGTAATCGAAAGAGGCATCACCAAAAAGGGTTAAGTACCTCAAATCTTGGGCATACGTTGATTTCAATTCAAATAGAAACCTTCGCATTGCAGCTATATCAGGAGTGCCACAGTTTATTAACGCGTAAATATTCTCCAAACTAATCGCCTTAGTCTGTAGTCCTGAAACAGCGTGAATATTGGCCAAGCGATTCGCTTGTGACATGAGAGAATCCGGTGCGATGATTAAATTCACGATACCGCTGTAGTATGGCATTTGATTTAATGCAGATATGCCCTCAAATTTGGGCAAATACGCGTCATCCGCCACACAGAGGACATATTCACGATTGACGTCTTCTGACGACTCCCAAGAGACCATTCCAGTTGAATTGATCGAAGATATTTCTGTGACCTCCTTTTTATCCGTTATTTCAAAAACAAGCGGTTGGTTGTCTGAGTAGGATACCTTTATTAAGGATACACTGCCTGAGCCACGTGCAAAATTTTGAAATCGCTTTTGAGCTTGATCACTAGAATGGTATTGATTACTGGTCCTGTAATTAACAATGATCTTATCAAGCCACATCGCTGCACTGGCATTGCCAGCTTTTTCGTAAGATAGACTCACCTGTGGCGTTGCGCTGCTCTGGAGCAACGAGGATTTAAGTGTCTTTTCCGTGACATAATGGGATACTGATGAAGTACCCACAGCAGGGAATACTATGGACCCAGCTCCAACGATAGATAATGATGTGTTTGACGTCGATGCTCGAGCTACAGCTGAAACTTCTATTTCTAATGGAGTGCCTGTTTTAGGCATAAACGGCAGTGTGTAAGTCCTTACCGTGGTAAAGTCATACAAATCACCAAACCATCTTCTTCCAGTACTCACTAAGTTAACAACAGCGGTATCGTATACCCAGATTTGCGCTGATTCACTAATATCTCGGGTTGCAGGCTGGCCTTGATAAAGAAATGATGACATTTTATTGTCATACAAATTAGCACCAGTAGCAGTTACCATGAAGTATTCCCGTTCCGAATATGGATGACTCTGATACGAATACGTACTGTCCAGTAACTCGATTTCAAAAGGTGTATTTATATAAAAAAGAATCTTTGAGTTCTCATCGAGTAGCTCATCAGAATCAATTATTTTAAGGTTGACTAGAGAAACTGAAGACGTGGTAGTAGAATTAATATTGGAAAGCGCTCCATCCGTTTGGTTCCATACTACCAATCTAGAAAGTGAGTCGCCAGCGTTAAGAATTCCCTTGGCCATCAATTCAGAACCCGTTAATTGATGCATCCCTGATTTCGAGGTTGAATACAAGGCGTATTCGCCTGCCCCCCAATCCATTTGTGCTTGGACAATGGAGGAAAGTAGAAGTAAGCACAACGTAACGTAGTTCTTCATGAGGACAAATTTATACTACTTTGATAACAAAACATGATGTATAAACGTTTAAACACAACGAGAATTGAGGCAACAATCGTACTTTTTTTCCTTATACTTGTTGCTTGAAAACACATGTAAATCAATGAATGCATTGAAAAAGCGCACGTTATCGCTATTGATTGGATTGACTTTCAGCACCTTAGGTGTTGCACAAGATGCTCATTTTAGTCAGTATTACGCGAACCCTATTTATCTAAATCCAGCCTTTGCAGGCTTGGAAAGATGTCCTACGGTGCACTCTAACTATAGAAATCAATATCCTGAACTGGGTGTTTATCAAACTTATTCTGCCTCATATGATCAATATGTGGACAAGTTGAACGGTGGAGTAGCCATCATGGCACTTAAAGATGACGCTGGTAATGGAGCACTAAATCTCACCGAGGTAAGTGCTATTTATAGTTATCATCTTGAGGTCAACAGGAATTTTAACTTGTTGAGTGGCTTTCAAGCTACTTTCCGTCAGAGGAGTTTAGATTGGGGTCAGTTCACTTTTCCTGATATGATCGATCCATTTTACGGATTTGTACTGCCTACTAATGAAGTAGCACCGGGAAATAACTTCAACAACCATCTGGACCTTAGTTTTGGAATGCTAGGGTTTACAGACCGCTGGTACATCGGTGTCGTGGGGCACCACTTAACGGAGCCAAATGAGGCGTTCTTAAGCCAAAGTCGACTTCCATTAAAATTGACTGCACATGCTGGAGCAAATATTCCGATCGGCAGAAAAAGATTACACAACAGTTTACAATCTTATATCGTACCCAACGTTGTATACCAACAACAAGGTTCCGCTTCTCAGTTAACCGCTGGAGTGAGCTTTGCAAGAGGTCCGTTAGCTGGTGGATTGGCATTGCGTCAAGGTTCTTTCAATCCTGATGCGATTATTTTCATCCTCGGAATTACTCCACCTGATTTACCATGGACGTTCGGGTACAGTTATGATTATACCATAAGTGACTTGACCAATACGCTCGGGGGGTCTCATGAAGTAAGCCTTGGTTACAAGTTTCCTTGTAGAACAAGATCAAGTAAGCTGAAGCCTCTTAAGTGTCCAAAATTCTAATTACGAAATAACGTTAGTTCATGAATAAGTTCATTCAATTTTCGATTGCAACATTTGCAGCGGCCTTATTAGCCAGTTGTGCTGGTACTGAATCTAATACCACTGGCTGGGCTATTAACAATAAGAAAAATGGCGGGTTCCAATCGAACCTTAGCTACAAAGGTCAGGAAACTGGTCCAGGTCTAGTTTTCGTAGAAGGTGGTACTTTTATGATGGGCCAAGTAGAAGAAGATGCCGTAAAAGACTGGAATAACATTCCACGTCGTGTTACTGTGAGTTCATTCTACATGGACGAAAACGAGGTTACAAACGTAGACTACAGAGAATATCTGTACTGGTTACGTCGTGTATATGACTACGATTACTATCCTGAAATATATAAGTCAGCCTTGCCTGATACCTTAGTATGGAGAGATAAATTAGCCTACAACGATAATTTCGTAGAGAATTACCTACGACATCCTGCCTATAACTATTATCCAGTAGTAGGTGTGAACTGGCTTCAAGCCCAAAGATTTTGTTCATGGAGAACGGATCGCGTGAATGAGTCCATTCTTATAGAAAAAGGGATTTTGAGAGAAATGCCAGATCAAATGGATGCAGACCACTTCAATACAGAGGTATACCTGTACAAGCAAGGTGAATACGTTCAACAAAACAAGAAAGGACTGAAGGATCTTAATCCTACAAGTATTTACGGTAAAGAAGGACGTCCAGCTCGCATAGAAGATGGAGTAGTTCTACCAAAGTATCGCTTACCTACTGAAGCTGAATGGGAATACGCCGCTTATGCTGACGGTGGAAAGCGTATGTACAACCGTGTTGTTGATAAAAACAAATACACTTGGAATGGAAACGCAACGCGCAATTCTTCCAAGCAGGACAGAGGCGATATTCTTGCCAACTACAAAAGAGGTAGAGGAGATAACATGGGAACCTCAGGATGGTTAAATGACCAAGCTGATGTTACCATGCAAGTGCGCTTTTACCCACCGAATGACTTTGGTCTTTATGATATGGCGGGGAACGTTGCGGAATGGGTAATGGATGTCTATCGTCCTGTTACATCTTCTGACGTCACTGATTTCCGTGCCTTCCGTGGAAACGAATTCAAACACTACGATAAGAATTACCAAGACATAGGTTCACTTGAGGTATTACAGGATCCGCAAAAAGAAGTTAGAAATGGTGACACCGTTATTGTTCGCTTGCCAGGTCAACTTCCAACGCGCGATGTAACCGTAGAAGAAACTGTAACGAGACGCAACTATAGCAAGTCAGATTATAGAGATTACTTGGATGGAGATACCGAAAGTTCGAAAGACTACTCCAACCCCACCACAGAAGGTGAAGCTCCAATGTATGACTATGGTAACAAAACCTTGATAGGCAATACAACACGCGTATACAAAGGTGGAAGTTGGAAAGATAGAGCTTACTGGTTAAGTCCAGGTACTAGACGTTACCTAGAGGAAGACCAAAGTAAAGACTACATAGGTTTCCGTTGTGCTATGGATCGTGTAGGATTTCAAAATGAAAACAGCAGTAGAAGCAAACGACCATCAAAGGTAAAACGCCATAATTTCAAGCGTTACCAAATGTAATTGATGCGTAAGTTCAAAAAATATCAAGCCCCGCTTCCGCGGGGCTTTTTTATGCCCTAAATTCACTAGAATCTATTCATTAACTATGACTCCATTTGCTGCGTTTCTAGAGTGTGGTATGGTCACTACTGATACTAGAAATATCATTCCAGGTTCAGTTTTTTTCGCCCTAAAAGGAACGAATTTTAATGGCAATGATTTTGCCCTAGAAGCCCTTACCCAAGGAGCTCGTTATGCTGTTGTTGATGAAACTATGGATCAAGACATCAGAATCATCCAAGTTTCTGATGTCTTGGAAGCGCTTCAATCTTGTGCAAAGTCGTGGCGAAATCACTTGAATATCCCTGTATTTGGTCTTACCGGAAGCAATGGAAAAACCACGAATAAAGAATTGATGCACGCCGTACTGAGTACGAAATATAAAACGCATGCAACTTTCGGGAATTTAAATAACCACGTGGGAGTTCCCTTGACCATACTGTCCATGTCCAAAGACACTGAGATAGCCATCATAGAAATGGGAGCTAATCATCAACTGGAAATCGCCTTACTTGCGGGCATATCTCAACCAACCATTGGGTATATCACTAATTATGGAAAGGCTCACATGGAAGGGTTTGGAGGCCTCGAAGGGATTATCAAAGGTAAATCTGAGCTATATGACTTTGCCTTTGAGCATCAAACGCAAGTCATGGTAAACTTTGACGACTCCTTACAATCAGAAAAGACTAAAGACCATAATCGTTTCGGTTTTGGTCATTCAAAAGGAGGGGTTACATGGAAAAGCACTTCTGACAATGAATTTGCCTCAATTCAACTCGAAACCAAAGGTAACTCCACCTCCATAAAAAGTCAACTTAGTGGCCATTTTAACGAATCAAATTTGGCAGCTGCCGCCACATTAGGCTTGCACTTCGATGTGCCTTTAAAGGATATTAAAACAGCCTTAGAAGCCTATGTTCCTTTAATGAATAGAGTCGAATGGCGAAAAACGCAGTACAACGCCGTTTTAATGGATGCTTATAATGCAAACCCAACAAGCATGAGCTTGTCGATTCAAAATTTTGGCAAATGGCATACCAGTGGACTCATGATCTTAGGAGATATGTATGAGCTCGGTAAAGCCTCTAAAGTTGAGCATGAAGCAATTGTTAGAGAAGTGATTAGTCTCGATATGGCCCAGAATTGTATTCTCATTGGAGAACATTTCTATGATTGCGATTTTGAGGGACTTAAATTCAAGACCACAAAGCATCTGATCGATTTCTGGCAAAAAAAAGGCGCCCCAAGGGACGCCTCAATTTTATTAAAAGGATCAAGGGGAATCGCTCTAGAACGACTCCTGCCCCATCTCTAATATTTAACTGTTTTTGATCATATCACGAGAGATGACGATACGCTGAATTTCTGAGGTTCCTTCATAAATCTGAGTAATTTTTGCATCTCGCATAAGGCGCTCTACATGGTACTCCTTAACGAAACCATATCCGCCATGCACTTGAACCGCTTCTGTGGCTACCCACATGGCAGCTTCTGAAGCACCAAGCTTTGCCATAGCACTTTCTTTGTCATAGTTTTTACCCTCGTCCTTAAGCCAAGCAGCTTTGTACACCAACATACGTGCTTGCTCTACTTTCATCTCCATATCTGCCAATTTAAAGGCAATCGCTTGATGTTCATGAATTGGCTTCCCAAAGGTGGTGCGCTCTTTTGAATACGCCAGCGCTAAATCCAATGCTCCCTGTGCTATTCCAAGGGCCTGTGCTGCGATGCCAATGCGGCCTCCGCTCAAGGTTTTCATAGCGAATTTGAATCCAAATCCATCTTCGCCTATTCTGTTTTCCTTAGGAACCTTCACATCGTTAAACAATAAGGTGTGTGTATCCGATCCACGAATCCCAAGCTTATCTTCTTTTTTACCGACTATAAAGCCATCCATGCCTTTTTCAACGATAAGCACGTTAATACCTCTGTGGCCTTTTTCTCTATT
>CAJJCK010000117.1 GCA_905182675.1 uncultured Cryomorphaceae bacterium
GTGACAAAATTGTAAAAGACTACTACAAGGCATTATCAAAGAATGATAAGCTCATGGTTGACTATAATTACGAAAAGTTTAAAGAGACTTTTGAAAAGGAAATGCAAAACCAGTAATCTATTGGTAGACTTTCTCAAGTTGCAACCCTATCGCATCCCAAGTATAGTTTTCGAACCATGCTTGGGATTTTTTTTGTTGAGAAGATCCAGGCAAGAGATTCTCTGAAATAGTTCTCAGGGTACTTTCTTCATTGGTGAAATCGCAAACCTGTGAAACTTCAGCGAGCGTTTCCCGCATGTCATCAACATCATTAGCAATAACATTAAGACCTAGCGCTGCTGCTTCCCAAGCGACAATAGAATAGGTTTCGAAGAATGAGGGCACAATCAAAAGACGGTGAGCCTGCATGAGTTTTAGGACGTTCTGTCGACTCTGGTGTGGGATAAAATCAACATGAGCACCAGCAGATTCTATGCAACGTTTATAATAGTTAAGTTGATTAGCATTGGCGTCACCCACTACGGTCAGTGGCCAATTGTTTTTGGTCGCCCATTGAATCACTTGGAGTTGATTCTTGAGGTGTTCTATTCTCCCAACCAATAGAATGCCCTGTTTTTGTTTTCCGCTAGGTTTATTGAAAATGAAACAGTCGTCTAGGCCTAATGGAATCAATCGATGCTTGTCTGTAATTGATGTACTTAAATGATTGGACCATTCTGATATTCTTGTTAGCTCGCTCATAGATGAGGTGATAACGACATTGGCTTGGTCTAAAACCCTCTTCATACTGCGCTTTTGCCCTAGACGCAAATAGTCTAAACATGGCCACTTGTCGCTACCGTTTATGGCGCGAGCGAGTGTCTTTAAAAATTCAATACGGTGACTACCCAATAGCCTAGATAATCGTGGGAAGCGAATTTGATCTGCTCTACTATAATCTACAAAGACGGTGCTAATTATTTTTTTACCTGGGAAATTTTTGAAATAACTAAGCGCATCCGCGGGACGGCCCAAATTAAAAAAATGTAATGCGTCAAGATCTTTTGGCAGAGCTGTTCCAGAGGTGATAATGAAGCATGTATGACCTAGTCGCTCTAATGCGGCTGCCGATTGCTTTACCTGAACGGTGTCTCCACCGGGTTGGCTATGCAATGTTTTGCGAGCGAGCAGACCGATGTTCATTATTCCACAATCATGTTATGTTGGTCTAAAACATCCAATACATCATCAAGCGATATATCGTCTGAAAAAGTGAGGGGCTTGTTGGGTAGCGTAATGTCTACTGACCAGTTCCCTTCTCCCATCAATGTGTTTAAATCAGGTGAAACTTTAGCAATACAATTATTGCAGTTGATTTTTGAGTTTATAGTCATTTCATGCGCTGTTTTAATAACAAAGAATTACCAACTACTCCTAACGAGCTGATGCTCATTGCTATACTAGCCATCATTGGCGTGAGGCTTATTCCAAATGTAGGATAGAGCACCCCAGCTGCCAAAGGTATAGCAATGATATTGTAACCAAAGGCCCAAAAGAGATTGCCGTATATAGTGGTCATGGTGCTCTTGCTTAAACGGAAATAATCGTTGAGTTGAATCAGTCCCTCTCGACTCAACACGACATCTGCATTTTCTTGTGCAGCGGCTGTAGCATGTGCAAGGCTAACTCCAACGGCGGCCTGTTGCAGAGCTACGGTATCGTTTATGCCATCACCAATAAATAGGGTTGGACCATCTTCTTGATACGATTGTACGACTTTAGCTTTTTCTATTGGTAGCATTTCACCATGGTATTTTTTAATACCGAGTTCGAAGGCAATTTTCGCCACTGCTTGAGAACTGTCTCCTGAGAGAATGACTGGTTCTATACTTTTCTCTTTAAGCTGTTGTATGAACTGAATTGCTTCTGGGCGTACTACGTCTTCGAAGTTGATGGACGCAATTACAGCGCTGTCACTGAATAGTAGGGACGTGGTAGTTTGTGTTTCAGGCCATGAACCGCCAGTAACTTCACTGTACCACTTTGGCGATCCTAAGTAGACAATTTCCCCATCAAACTTCCCCTGAATACCCTTGCCGGGGATGGCTTTAAATCTATTGACCTTACCGGAATGAAAACTACTACCTAAATAACTATTTAAAGCAGTATTCAAGGGGTGGTTGCCTCTCGAATTTAAGGCGGTCAAAAGTTCAATGTTGCGCACTGTAGTCCAACTTATATTCTTTACAATAGGCTTACCTATGGTCAGGGTTCCAGTTTTATCTAATAATGCATATTTAACAGAGGAAGCATACTGAAGTGCTGCCGCTTTTTTTATGATGATCCCTATGTCTGCGCCTGCACCGTTTGCTGCAACGACGGCTAAGGGTGTAGCAAGACCTAGGGCGCATGGACAGGCAATGACAAGAACGTTAATAGCAAAAATAAGTGCTCTTGGCTCATCATTAATCAGCCAAATCAATCCAACGACAAGGCTCAACGCGATAATAGTAGGAACAAATACTTTAGAGATGTTTTGAGTTAAAGATTCTATAGGTGCTTCGGAAGACTGTCCTTGTGCTATGGTTTCAATCAAAGATCCGATAGCGGATGTACTCCCTGTTTTTTCTACAGAAATTGTTAAGGACCCTTCACCATTCAAGGTTCCGGCCCATACATTATCACCTGCTTTCTTATCAACCGGTATGGGCTCCCCGGTAAATGTACTTTCGTCAATGGTGCTGACACCGTCTGTTACCATACCATCTACTGGAATAAGTTCGCCAACTTTGATGAGCACAGCGTCACCTACCTCAAGTGAATCAACATGTACTTTTTTCAACTCATCTCCAGTTACTTTCCAGGCATATTGTGGTTGAAGCGCAATCAATTCTAATAAGGCCTTACCATTTTGAAATTTCCCTCGCTCCTCTATGAATTTCCCCACGAGTATAAAGAAAACGATGAGTCCAGCGCTCTCGAAATAACTCTGATGTCCTTCTGAAACAATAATGTTAAAAACGGACAATAAGAATGCGCTGATAGAACCAAGACTGACCAGGGTGTCCATGTTTGTAGCGCCAGATTTCAGCAGTTTCCATGCTTTTTTATGAATGCGCCGGCCGAAATAAAAGGAAAGGACAACGGCTAGAACTCCTTGGATCATGATGCTCCATAAATATTCTATATGAAGCATTCCTAATACCAATAATGGTAGCGCAAAAAGGGAGGAGAAAATCAATTCCCATTTCAAATCTTTAAGCTTAGTACGTGCTAATTCTACTTTTTTAGCTGGAGAAAGGTATTCGCGCTCCAGGGTATATCCCGCATTCTTCAGGTCTTCTTCAAGCAAGTGAGTATTGAGCACGCTCGTATCTACGGTAGCTTTAAATATACCATTGGCATAGCGCACTTGGACATTTGAAATCCCATCGTGTCCCATAGCTATGCTGGATGCGCTGTGCGCACAACCACTGCAGGTCATCCCCGAAATTGTCCAATTTACTTGCGTTTTTGACATGGTTTAAAGATACGCCAACAACTTGGATGCCTTATATTTGGGAACCATATTCCTAACAATATTTACATGAATCCACTCATTGAATTTCAGCCGACTGTTCACCAGTCTCTTCCTTTTCATTTGATTCTTCCAGAACATTTTATGCCTGCGGCTCTACATTGGATGGAAGTGAGCAGAAATCGTCAATCCGATATTGTTGCAAACCCTAGTGTCCCATCTTTTTCGAACACATTAGTGGAATTAGAATTCGCCAGCAGAGAATTAGATATTGTAAGCAGTTGCTTTTACAATTTAAATAGTGCTGAAACGAACGCGGAGATTCAATCTATTGCACGTGAATTAAGCCCATTATTAACCGAGTTCAGTAATGAAACAGTATTGAATGAGTCGCTGTTTTTAAAAATTAAGATGGTTTGGGATCACAGAGCAGAGGAGA
>CAJJCK010000118.1 GCA_905182675.1 uncultured Cryomorphaceae bacterium
TGATCGGAAGGACCTACACCAGAGGGATCCTTCTTAATGATTAGGTTGTGTATAGGCTCTTCTAGCAAAGCATCCCACTCCGCAGCTGTACCGGTTCCGGACAGCTGAAAGCGATCCTCACGTAGGCGACCTACCATATCAAAGTTGATCATATAGGCGACTTTCTGCAGCGGCAAGGTTGGATGTGCAACATAATATTTTGACCCAATCAAACCGCTCTCTTCCGCACTGAAAAACAACATCAAATAGTTGTAATTCGTGTCTTTACGAGTACCGTAATAACCCATCATTTCCAAGAGCATGGTTGTCCCTGAACCATTATCGTCTGCGCCATTATGGATGGCAGGTTCTCCCTTGTATAAGCTGTTCTCCAAGCCCATACCTATATGATCATAATGAGCACCCAGGACAACTGTTTGTGGCTTGTTGTTGTGAATGTAACCAGCCACATTATATCCAACGCTGTTGCGCTCTTTCATGTCGATTTTCAAGGTTACTTTGACACTCTTTTTTGTTAATTTTTTCTCCCAGACATGATTTCTTACAAAGACGACCGGTAGATCCAAGCTCTTGATGCTTTTGAAAAATTCCGGTGTATCAGAAGCTGTTTCTTCAGGATTGATCAGTATTACTGCAGAGGCTCCTTTGTTTTTTGCAAGAGTGATGCGCTCGCTCAAACTATGGTACGCAGCATAGGCACTGTGAGGATGTACACCATCTGGTGCACTTACATTCATCACGACAATATTACCCTCAATATATTTTCCTAAATAATCGTCATAAGTACCTTCCGTATTCACTATTCCATAGCCAACGTAGACTGTCTTCCCCAGTACTTCCCCATTTGCGCTGTAAGCGACTGGATAAAAATCAATATGGCCCTTAAGTATCTTTCTACCTAGAATCATACCGGTCATATCGTAATTCACTGTTGCGCGTTCAGGCACCGGAAAAGGCTGTAAGTAGCCCCTATCCCCTAAAGGTTCCAAACCATATTCGGACATTCTATTGACAATGAAATCTCTGGCAACATCAGCCCCAAAGGAGCCGGGTAATCGACCTTTTAACGAATCTGAGGAGAGGAAAAACAAATCGCGCTCCATACGTTTATAAGCTGTTTTATCTACTTCAACCACCTGTGCTGTGGCTAAAAACGAGAGAAACATCAACGTTAGGGTAGGTAGGTATGGGAACTTGTTCATGAGTTCATTTTTATGATAGATCAAAGGTAACTCTCAAAGGTTATATTTGAAGCGTGGGTACAGGAATGAAACAACTAGCCGGTCAAACAGCCATCTATGGGTTGAGTAGCATCCTAGGCAGGATGATCAATTTTTTGCTCGTGCCCCTTCAGACGGCGGTACTCACGCAGAGTGAATATGGTATTAATGTCGATTTTTATTCCCTGATCGCCTTTCTTATTGTTATTGTCACCTTTGGAATGGAGACTTCCTACTTTCGTTTTTCTGAGCAAAAAGGATTAGATGAACGTAAAGTATTTGGTGCATCGGTAACGATGATTAGCCTGGCGGTTTTGGCCATTGCCTTATTTGCCTACCTGTTTCAACAACCTATACTTGCCGCCCTTCGTTACCAAGACGCTCCGCAATACCTCTTTTATTTGGTCGCGATTTTAGCGCTAGATGCGTTAAGTGCCATTCCTTTTGCAAGGCTCCGTAGACAGAATAAAGCATTTCGTTTTGCCGGAATTAAACTAGTGCTGATCTTCTCAAATGTCGCGATCAATTTATATTTCTTCCTTCCCTCCTACTGGGAACTCCATGAAATTACAGGCTGGTGGTCTCATGAAATGCGTGGGGTGGATTATATCTTTATCGCAAATTTCTGGGCTTCACTTATTATGTTTGGGTTGTTAGTACCCACACTAAGGCCTTTGAAGCTCAATTTGGACCCCAAGTACACCAAAGTCTTACTCAGGTTTGGGATTCCATTACTTATAGGTGGGTTTGCTGGGATTGCCAATGAGATGCTTGATCGACAGTTATTAAAATATTTGTTGCCTAAAGAAAGCTGGGCGCAGGGTGTCGGTATTTACGGAGCCGTTTATAAAATTTCCATTTTTCTCATACTATTCAATCAGGCATTTAGATATGCTGCCGAGCCCTTCTTTTTTAAGAATGCGAAAAATGCTGATGGTAAAGAAAAGATGGCGAAGGTCATGGTTGGCTTTACCTGGGTGATGAGTATTGCGTTTGTAATGATCATATCAGGACTAGACTATCTCAAATACTTTATTGATGAGAAATTTTGGGTTGGATTGGAATTAGTCCCTATTTTACTTTTAGCTAACGTTATTCTAGGCATCAACACCAACTTGAATGTATGGTATAAGGTAAGTGATAAGACTTCCTATGGGATCTACATTACTTTTATAGGCCTCGCCTTTACCGTGGTCGGGAATGTCTTGCTGATTCCCATCATTGGAATTTTCGGTGCCGCTTGGACAACGCTCGCCGCCTACTCTGCTATGTTTGTGGCGAGTTTATTATGGTCGTTAAAACACTATCCCGTGCCTTATAATTGGGGGAAACTTGGTGCTTTTGTGGCAAGCGCGACCCTCATGTCATTTATTATACATTACGGTGAAATTGGAGGTAGTGGAGTAAAACTCAGTCTCGGATTAGCCTACCTAATTTCAATGTTTGCTTTAGAACGAAATGGACTCTTTAAATTTGCATTACGATCATGACTATCAAAGTAATTTATACCGGAAAACACGAATTGCCACAGTTTGAAACTTCTCATAGTGCTGGCATGGATCTAAGGGCTAATATAGAAGCGCCGATAGTTCTTGAAAAAGGAGCACGAGCATTGGTTCCTACAGGCATAAAGCTTGCCCTTCCAGATGGCTATGAGGCCCAGATCAGACCACGTTCTGGTCTCGCTTACAAACATGGTATTACGGTTCTGAATAGTCCCGGAACAATTGATGCTGATTACCGTGGTGACGTAGGTGTTTTGCTCATTAATCACGGGAATGACTCCTTCATTATAGAAGATGGCATGCGAGTTGCACAGATGGTGGTCGCACAGTACACCCAATTCACTTGGGACACGGTAGATGATCTAGACGACACCTCGAGAGGAGAAGGAGGATTTGGAAGCACCGGAAAACATTAATAGAAAATCAACCAAACCAATATCGAATGAAGATTATTGTTCCCATGGCCGGTCGTGGCTCACGTTTACGTCCACACACACTTACGGTACCTAAGCCATTAATTCCTATCGCTGGAAAACCAATTGTTCAGCGCCTAGTTGAAGACATCGTCGCTGTTTGCGGTGATAAAAAAGTAACTGAAATTGCCTTTATCATCGGTGACTTTGGCGCTGAAGTAGAAGCGGATCTCAAAAAAGTAGCCGAAAACTTAGGTGCGAAAGGCAGTATATACCACCAAGACAAACCTTTAGGTACAGCCCATGCTATTCATTGTGCGGCAGACAGCATGGATGATGAAATTGTGGTGGCCTTTGCAGATACCCTGTTTCGTGCGGACTTTACCTTAGATACCACTGCAGACTCTGTGATTTGGGTAAAGCAGGTAGAGAATCCTAACGCCTACGGCGTGGTTCAGTTTGATGATCATGGTAACATCAATAATTTCGTTGAAAAGCCAACAGAATTTGTCTCCGACTCCGCCATCATTGGTATTTACTATTTCAAAGATGGTCCAGGTCTGCGCAGTGAACTCAAGCACATACTTGACAACAAAATAATGGACAAAGGGGAGTACCAACTCACTGATGCACTAAGTAGCATGCTCAAACAGGGGAAAGTCTTCAAGCCAGGTACGGTTAACGATTGGATGGATTGTGGAAACAAGGCCATTACCGTTGAGACAAACTCTAAGATGTTAGGCTATTTAAAGAACCTACCAGAACTTCGAGGTGAAAATGTCACCATTGAAAATTCAGAGATTATTGAGCCTTGTTTTATAGGCTCAAACGTGGTCTTGAAAAACGCAAAAATCGGTCCTAATGTTAGTTTAGGTGATCATTGTATTGTTGAAAACGCGACCATCGTAGGCTCACTAATTCAGACCCATTCAACCATCAAAAACATAACGTTAAATGATAGTATGATCGGTAACCAAGCTCATGTGGACGGAAACTGGACTTCACTATCTTTAGGGGATTATTCAAGGATGGACTAATGCAAAAACTGCTGCTTGCCCTTTTGGCGTTGTTTTTTACAGCAACCTCACATGCGCAAGGCCCTTCGAAAGAGGGGCCTTCTGTGTTAACGGAGCTTTTTTACCAGGCGGAGACCTTTCGTATCACCGGCCGCACGGGGCTCGCCATGCAGTCATATGAGCGCATGCTTAAACAAGACGCCGAGAACGAAACCGCACTTTATCAGCTGGCGCGAATCATGTTTGCACAAGCTGATTATTTAGCTGCACAGCAGCTTTTAGCGCGGGGCACTATCGCCCATCCTGACAACGAATGGATCTGGCGTTTGCAAGCGCAAAATGCCCGACAATTAGGTGATTTCACGACCGCGCTAACATCGTTCCGCACCTTACAG
>CAJJCK010000119.1 GCA_905182675.1 uncultured Cryomorphaceae bacterium
CCACTTATATTCCATTCATCTCTAGGACCATATATGGAAATGCCCCCCTCTAATTTTCCCCGAAGATTGGTCATGACCCCATGTAAAAAGGGAGTAGCAGCGCTAATGTCTAAGTCATTCAGACTTACACGTATATCAATCTCATCGTCCTCTATATCATAATGTCCACCATAATTGAAGGCACTCTCACCCTTGTTTAAAAGCTGACCCTGTGAAAAAATGTGTCCATCATCATTCCATTGCAAGTTTGAAGTAAATCGACCGTAATAGGTATCATTCAAACCGAAGTCATCATATACAATGTTCGCAATTAATGCCGGAGATGATAGTGAATTTGAGGCTGTGGCATTCAAGCTTAGCTGACCTGACAACACTGCGTCAGGATCCCGAATGATGTAGTTCAATAGTTCAGACTCAACTCCGCTTAGGTAAACATTGGTTATGTTCTTGTTGGGACCTACCTCTTTGGTATCTATCCATAACTCCCCCTCCGAATTATTGAAGCCTAATGAGTCAATGGACCATAACTTTTGGTTCCATTTTACAATGGACGACTTGTTCAACGAAAAATCCGACTTCCCTATATTGAAATCACTTTGAATCACTTCCGCCCAGCCCTTACCATAGTTAGCGCGTAGGTCTAATGTAGACGGAATACTATCCCTAAGACTAATTAAGACCTCGACCTGATGCTCCAACTTAGCCCCTTGGCTTGATATAAATACGGTATCTAACGTGTTTTTGCCATAGTCGATTTGACTTGCTCTAAATGCGGTGGAGTTTTCGTCAATAATTTGACTAGAGTTTAAATAAAAATCATTTGCAGAGATCTTACCCATCTGAAATTTTGGAACATCTGCTGTAATGGACCATCGATTGTTAGGCCCATCGTAAAGGCCAAAGAGATATGATTCTTGTGAGAGATGTGCATTCAGGTGCAACAAGTCGGTCAACCAGTCTGTACTTCCTGCATTAATCTCAAATTTAAAGGAAGAAGGTTCCCAACTTAGATTTTTTTGTCCAATAACATGCTGCACGACTTGATCGCTCAAGAATGTGACATCCTTAAAATCCCATTGCCCTTCGATAAAACCTGTTAAAACATCACTTTGTACTGCGAAACTTCGATTATACCTACTGCTAACATGTGTCACCTGAAATTCGCGCATGAATACGACATCATTAGCTCTTTCGAGTAGCAGGTCACTCAGTTTTACGTAACCATTACCATCTAGGGTGAAATCTCCTTGTAGATCGGCACTCAAGTACTGAGCCGTATCTAATGGATCGAAAAGGTATAAACCTACCTGGTTAAGATGCAATGATGTACTTATTCGTTCATCCATCAGGATTGCATACCCATCCAAATCCAATTGGTCATCCAAACAACTGAGCCAAATGGAATCTAGATGTTCAGCATGTACATAGGAAAAACTAAGGCCTTTTATGATAGAATCGTTGAGTACCAATTCTGGCGACACCGTATTAACCTTAAATTCTTTCAACGCCATCACTGATTTTATATCAGGATAAATCACAGACTTGAGTTCTAATCCTGTCAACGGTCCCAAGCTAATCTGAGGCAAACGTGCATGGATACGCACTGGTTCGTTTAGGTGAGGTACTGCCACGGAGGCGGTGTTTACACCATCATTTAATACGATCTCAAATGCCATTAATTCCTTAAAATCTGTTTTCAATTGAACATCTAGAGACTCGGGAGAAAATTGATTCCAAAAATCGCTGTACCCCTTTAATAAATCGGTTGTATATATCGATGTGGAGGGATAAGCAAAGGCCTGCGCGGATAATACGGCGGAATCTATATTCCATTCCAACTGTCCCTGAGCATTATACAGGGATTGATCAATTGACATATTGCCATAAATCATGTTTTCTTTTATCCTACCAGAAAATGTCAATCGACTTCCAGAAAGGAACTCTTCAACCACATCCATATTAGGATATGGTACGATTGGCTCGTTCACCAAAACAACTTCACCCAACACTGATGAACTATCCATAGAATATTTTATCTCCGCGCTTAAAAGGCCTATATCATTTTCTCTAATTCTAAGTACTGCCGAAAATTCGTAACCCGAAGAAACGTCAATACGATCAAGCTCTGTGAAGAATTCCATTCCTCTGTATTGTAATGAAATATTCAATTTCTGCGCTCTGATTTCCTGCGGATCGCCAACAAATTCAAGTCCATTTATACCCGCATTCACAGTGTCTGTCGCATTAAAAAACTCTAGACTTTGAAGTTTCCAAGTATCTACCGCAAGTTTAA
>CAJJCK010000120.1 GCA_905182675.1 uncultured Cryomorphaceae bacterium
TAACCCAGGAATCAAAGCTTCTATTGCATTGCGTGAGAATATAGTACTCCCCTTGCTAGTGATTCAGCAATATGCACTTATCACGTTACGTGAGAAGGATATTTCTGATAGACATCGAGCTGCCCTCGAGAAACTTATTGTAAGATCTCTTTATGGTAACATTAATGCTTCTAGGAACAGCGCCTAGGATAGAGTTTGTGATTAAATTTAAAAGGCCACGCATTGGGTGGCCTTTTTTATGAAAAAAATCTCGCTAAGGTTTTCTTAAATCGTATCTCCAGCCAGCATAGACCTGTCTTCCCATGATGGGTCCCCATACAACTGACGCATCAAACCTATCTTCGAATGGTAAGTCGCCTCCCATGATGGGGTTCAATTGCCGCACATTCAGTGCGTTTTGAAGTCCTAGGTATATCTGGCCGCGCTTTCTGAACTCTTTGCTGACTTGACCACCTAGCATGGTAAAAGCTGGGCTTCGATCATTATAACCAGCATTTGGTAGCCGTTGCGATGAATTGTAGGTGGCATTTAATTCAATACCTAACCCTTTTGTTCCAGTGTAGCTAATTCCCCCATAGAGTAAGTGAGGAACGTTTAGAATCACTTCCTCGAGCTCGTTGTCTATTCCTTGGTTCATCGCAGTAAGATTGAGCTGGGTAACTTTCTGATAGCGGTATGCGAATTTAAAAAGTGTCCTGTGCAGAAGTTCATATTGTCCTCCAAGCTGGGCTGAAAGTGAATAAGGTTGATCTCCCCATTCATTCATCGTCCAGCTTCTGTTGTAGAATAAAGCAGTTTCAGTGTCTTGATCAAGGTCAAGGGTCATCTTGCGATCGAATTTTGTTAAAAACACATCTCCAGTTATTTGCAGCTCTTTAAAGGCGATGTCTTTTGTAAATGCGCCAGATGTCCCTAGCGTCCAGGAGCTTTCAATTGCTGGTGCCGAACCACTACTTAGATTAAAGACACGATTGTTAGCCATGTACCCCATGTATTCAGCTCCGAGTGTTGTGTAGCGGTAAGAACGACTCGCTTGAGAACGCAAGGACCAGGCTCCACTATTGTACTTTACGTGAAGTCGTGGAACATAGAACAACTTATTGGCATTACCGGTGATGTTTAGTTGATCTAACCGTTGGCCTAAAATCATGCTCAATCCCTCTCCGTCAGGACTAGCCACATAGCTGTACTCACCATAAATCCCAAAGGTAGAGGCGTCATAATCTCCGTTGTATCCCCACATCTCTTGTTCAACGTTGTGAAGGTTAAAATCGGCACCAGCTTTAATGGTTCGACGAGTATCTATAATGTTGTCTTGAAAAATAAGATTTCCATAGGTTCTAAACTCTTTCGCTACGAACAGTCTTTCGCCAAAATAACTATCGAGGTCTTGGTAGTTCGCTGAAAATTGAGTGCCAATACTTCTGTTAATACCACCCTTCAAGAAATAGCCTCGTTTTGCCCAGAGTTCATATCTGTCTGTTTGAAGTTCATGACTCCAAATAGGTGCGAAAGTTTCCTTACCATAGAGTGTGCTACCCCCTATGTTATCCACAGAACTAAATTTAATGCCTAGTTGACCTTCGCTATTCTTACCATTAAATTTCCACGCATTTTGAACAAAAAAGTGTTGAGACAAAGGCGTATCTAAGTAGCTATCTTTATTCCCATCCCAGCGGAAGAGTTGCTGCCGACCATGGACCATAATATTAGAGGACCACTTTTCACTTTGATGCCAGGTGTAGATTAAATTTTGCTCAAACCTACCTGGCCCTGCAAACAAATTGACATGTCCTATTTGTTTGGTAAAGCTTGGTCGTAGTTCATAATTAATTTGACCGCTAATGGCCCCGGCCCCATTAACTACACTTCCAGGTCCTTTAGTCAGTTGTATACTTTGTATCCACGCACCGGGAATGAATCCCAATCCCATCACTGAAGCAAGTCCGCCCATGGTTGTGATATTCCCTTTTGTGTATAGGGCATAAGGCCCTTCTAGTCCCAGTAGCCTGATTTGACGTGTTCCTGTAACAGCATCAGTGAATGATGCTGAAATAGAAGCATTGGTCTCAAAACTTTCGCTTAAGTCACAACAAGCAGCCTTTCGGAGCTCTACTTCCGAAATCAATTCTTGAGTAATGATCGCTTTTTTAGACAAGCTAATGCCTGGATCACCTCCAATATTTACTTGATCGAGTGTTTCGAAAAGCTGTATTGAAGTACTGTCGGATTGTCCTAAAGCAGGATTCACCGTACACCCAAAGGTGACGGCCAAAATCATTAAAAAAGACCGCATTATTGCTTATCCTTTCCGCCGTGCGCGTGGTGTTCCTCGTGTGTTTCGTTCGGCTTACACAATGCATCACCCAGTCCATGAGCTTTCCGCATTTCCGCATCACGATAGGTGCAGCATCCGTGAATAGTAGCATACTGCTCATCAGTAGCTATATGGTCTTTAACATCATGACCTGCACTATTAATAGCAGTGATAATTTCTTGCTCGTTGACCTTGTCGTTGCGGTAAGTCAGAGCTAATTCGTGAGAGGATAAATCCCAATTCACTTTTTTAACCCCTTGAATATACGCAGCGTTTTCGATCCGTTTTTTACACATTCCGCAAAGCCCGTCCACTTCTAGAGTGGTTTCCGTGATGTTTGATTGACCAAAAGAGGGAATGGAAATAAATATGATGGCAGCTGCCAAAATTGTTTTGAGTTTCATAATGATTGATTTTTTGTTAGAAAAGTTTAGACCGGTAATATTGGGCTAAATCAGTCATATAAGGTCAACTTATGAAATATGATAAAGAGCGGAGGTCCATGTTTTTGTACAAACCTAGTCGCAGTAATACATGGATCTAAAGAGTGGTGAAACGTAGTGGTAAGTAGTCTAGAATGCGCAGAAACTGCACTTTTGACCAGCTTAGATTCCTGTTCTGAAAAATCAAGATCTATATAGGTATTTGCGCAACAATCATCATTTTCAGGGGCATGATGTAATGCCTTCTCTAGAGAATCGCACCCATCAATACTCATTACGTCACTACAACAAGGCGCTTCTTGATGATCATGCTCTCCTAACGAAAGATGTACGGCTTCTTCATGTCCGCAATAGTGTAACAACGAAGGAGCGCCACTACTCATAGTAGCATATAGTATAGTGAAGATGAAGCTCAGTACTTTGCGCATGAAGCGAAATTAACCAATATCTTTGACAAACATTCGATTAGACTATGAAAAAGGTGATGTTATTGGGGTCAGGGGAGCTTGGCAAAGAAGTGATTATTGCATTGCAAAGACTGGGTTGTTTTACCATCGCCTGCGATTCCTATGCAGGCGCGCCCGCTATGCAAGTTGCAGATGCCTTTGAGGTGTTCTCAATGCTCGACGGTACCTCCTTAGATGCAGCTGTTGATAAGCACCAGCCAGATATCATTGTCCCGGAGGTTGAGAGTATTCGTACTGATAGATTGTACGACTTTGAAAAACGAGGGATTCAGGTCACTCCCTCTGCTCAAGCTGCAAATTTCACTATGAATAGAAAACTCATAAGGGATCTTGCAGCAAAAGAACTGGGGTTAAAAACAGCTCCTTATCAATATGCAACTACGTTTCAGGAATTCAAATCTGCCGTTGAAGCTATAGGTATGCCCTGTGTAATAAAGCCTTTGATGTCTAGTTCTGGAAAAGGACAGAGCGTAGTTAGGGAGGATTCAGAACTTGAGTATGCCTTTACGTATGCAATGGAAGGATCAAGAGGAGATTTAAAAGAAATCATAATCGAAGGATTTATTGATTTCCACACGGAGATAACGTTATTGACAGTCACCCAAAAAAATGGTAAAACGTTGTTCTGTGCACCTATTGGCCACCGCCAGGAACGAGGAGATTATCAAGAAAGTTGGCAGCCTTGTGCTATGGATAACGACCAATTATTGGAAGCTCAGCACATGGCGATTAAGGTGACCAAAGCACTTGGTGGCGAAGGTTTATGGGGTATTGAATATTTTCTTGCGTCTGATGGAGTATACTTCTCGGAATTGAGCCCCAGACCTCATGACACAGGTATGGTAACGTTGGCTGGAACCCAGAATTTCAATGAGTTTGAATTGCACGCACGTGCGTTATTAGGACTTCCTATCGTGGAAATAGAACAGCGTTATCCGGGGGTAAGTGCTGTGGTTTTAGCTTCAGAGACTGGTGTACCAGATTATGGGGGGCTTGAGAAAGCCTGCGGATATGAGCAATCTGATATTAAGATTTTCGGTAAACCTACGACTAGACCATTTCGAAGAATGGCAGTAGCATTGACCTACGACAGGACAGGAATGGAGTCCATGGATGAGTTACGTGAACGAGCAGCAAAGATCGCCTCAGAGATTACAGTTCATTGATTTTGAGGCGAACAGACTTCGCAAATTCATCTATCACATCGCCATCCAGAGCTCCTAGAGTCTGCCCTTCTAATTTATGGTAGCGTAGTCCCCGTCGAAATGCGTTAATGATCTTTGGATTGGAGCTTTTCATGTAATTAATGGATCCGTACGAGAACATCACCTCACTGTGGTTAGGACCAATTTCAACCAATGCACCATCACTCAAAGTCAGGTAATGACAAAGTATCATTTGATATGGCTTGCCTTTCTTAGTTTGTTCGCTCTTAACGTTCTGAACTAAATTCTCCAGAACGATATCTAATTCTTCTTTGAGTTGGTCTTTGACTCTGTTAGACATTCGAGAGGAATCTGCTACGTATTTGATCTGACCAATGAGATTATCAAATGCACTAGGCACCCAAAATTCAGTTGATTTTATCTCTTCGCTTAAATTTGTCAACTCACGTCCTTTATCAATCAACTCCTGTGGAATGTCTTTCGGATCAAAGCGTTCGTTTTTCCTCATGTTTTCCATGATCCATAGGTAATACCTGAATGCACTGAGGCCTGGCATGTCCATATATCTGTAAAGAGGTACTTCTTTTGCCGTGAAATAAAGCTGCGCTGTAGGTTGGCTGATAGCTAATTCCAGATTTCTTTTGGTATTGTCTAGATAAAAATCGATGTCAGCATAATTCTCGATAGGAGGGAGCGTGGTACAAACAACAACATGGCTATTTTCCTCAGAATGAGTACGTAGAGCATCAATACTTAATGAAAAATGATTCGCGAGTTTAATCAGCTCGTCTGCTGTTAATGGAGTTGAGCCGGTCCGTTTTCTGTATAAAGAGGCTCTCGAGCAACCTAAAACGGCCATTAAGTCCACAGTAATCTTAGATTTGCCTGTGGTTGCGCCGAATATCTGCTCAAACAATTGTTTTTGAAAAGCGTTTGGGGTAAACATGATCTTTATCTTATAATTACCATAAAAGTATTCTATTTACATTCAATGAGCACGACCCCGTTAGAAAAGTCATTATTAACTTACGTACAAGGCCGAATTGTTCAATTTGACAATGATGCTAAAGGGCTTCCGATTTGTGTACCGGAATTCAGAAGGAGTTCGGGAAGCTATCTCAAGAAAAGAGGCTTAAATGTGATTAATTGGTTTATTAGAAAGGGTATTTTAGAAGTGGTCGGTAGTCCTTGGTTACCTGGTTTTTGGGTTCAAAAACCGGAGGTACTGCAGTCGCTGTTGGACTCCCGTGATTTTAAACGTCCCACTCTTCTAATGGGTGTTTCTAATGCACCTTTATCTCATAAGAATTGGACAAGCTTCAAGGCAGAGCCCTTTATGGTCATAGACAATAGGTGGAATAGTTTTCAGGAATACATGGATTCAATGAAAACGAAATATCGATCTCGCTTAAAGAAGGCTATCCAATTCAAAGAGGGATATGATGTAGTTGAGCTAGAGCAGACTGAAGATAATATCGCGCTGTGCGCTGGGATGCTAGAAAGGACGCTCATAGATAAAATAGCAGTTCTTCCAATCGACTTAAATGAATTAATTCGACGGTTTAGAATTTGGTTTAAGGGAGATTATAAAATATTTGGAATTCAGAATAAAGGAGAATTAAAAGCATTTATATCCGTCGTAGAAGACGGGGATTGTCTTCGTGCTATGCATTACGGTACGTTAAAATCTAATCCAGATATGATTTATAGTCTTGCCATGTTCCATGTCATTGACTATGGTATTGAGCATGGTTTTAAACAGATTAACTTAGGCCGAACAGCTACCGAAATAAAAAGCACCTATGGCGCTCGGGCTGCTGAGAATTATTTTTCGTTTTATACGCGAAATGTGCTCCTGAAATCGGTATTATATATTGCCAAGCGGAAATATATGCCAAAGGGGTACAAGCTTAGATCGCCGTTGAAGTAAATCGAATAGAGACTATAAGTTTTTTTTATTTTTCTTATCAAGGTCTACCACATAATTTAGTAATTAAATATTCCAACAATGCAAAGATCCTACGATCAAGTTTTCGAGAACAATAAAAAGTGGATTTCAGATAATTTAGCGAAGGATGAAAATTTCTTCCAGCATTTAGCTAAAGGCCAGAGCCCTGAATTCCTGTACATAGGATGTGCGGATTCAAGAGTTCCTGCCAACGAGATAATGGGGCTAGAGCCAGGCGAAGTTTTTGTGCATCGAAATATTGCCAATATGGTGGTGAATACGGATATGAACGCGCAAAGCGTCATTCAATATGCCGTTGAGCACCTAGAGGTGAAACATGTGGTGGTTTGTGGACATTATAATTGTGGCGGTGTCAAAGCCGCAATGGGAAATAGCAGTTTAGGGCTACTCGACGGCTGGCTCAGAGAAATTCGCGATGTCTACAGGTTACATTCAACCACACTTAATGCTATTGAAGATGAGCACGAACGGTATAATAAACTGATCGAGTTAAACGTGATGGAACAATGTTTTAACGTGATGAAAACTGAGTTTTTGCAGAAAAGCTATGCTCAGAAGAAGTTTCCTCAGGTTCACGGATGGGTCTACGATCTAGCAAATGGAGAATTGATAGATCTACATTTTGATTTTGACGGTGCACTTAAGAAAATCCAAGAAGTCTACGATATAACCAAGTAGGATTGGCTCTTCGTTCGACACTTGCTATAGCAGAGTTATAGCGAATCTTGCAGTTTCTCAAGACTGACTCCTTTAGTTTCAGGCATCATGAAATGAGTGAAAAGGAGTTGAAGAACCATGAAAAAAGAGAAGAATGCGAATATAGTCCAGCTTGGAAATGCGTCAATGACGACCTCTCCTAACATGGTTATTATAGCCGCAAATACCCAGTGGGTTCCAGTGCCCCATGCTTGGCCTGAGGCACGAACACTATTTGGGAAAATTTCCGAAATAAACACCCAAATGACAGCTCCTTGCCCTACAGCATGCGAAGCAATGAAAACGAGGATAAATGTCAAGTTAAACGTGGCACTGGCGTCTGTTTTAAACCCATAGGCTACCATGGATAGCGAGATGATGTAGCCAATTGATCCAATGTACATGAGATTCTTGCGGCCCACACGGTCGATAAGATAAACACCCACAAAAGTGAAAATGAGATTGGTCCCCCCTATTGATATTGAACTCAATAAAGAGTCTGAGGAAGCGAAACCCGCCTTTTCGAGGATAACCGGGGCATAGTATAAAATAAAGTTGATGCCACTCAACTGGTTAAAGAAGGCCAGTAGAAATGCCAGTGTTAGTGGTTTTTTAAACGCGCCGCTAAAGAGATTTGAAGAACGAGATTCCACGGTGTTATGGTCTTTAATGCTTTGCAATTCATCCAGCGCGTCTTGGCTGTTATTGTGAATAAGCT
>CAJJCK010000121.1 GCA_905182675.1 uncultured Cryomorphaceae bacterium
ATAAGAGCAAAGGGTTAGAGTTTGAGCATGTGATCTTGCCGTTTGAAGTCAATTTAAAGTCTGATGATAATGACCATTGGATCCCGTTCCCCCTTCACGACGAATTACCAAGAATGCCGGTCTCAAAATCTAAGAATACCCAGGAGCTATTCGATCCGGAATTAGCAGATCATATAGACAATCAATCTTACTTCGACTGGATGAACATGGTATATGTTGCTATGACAAGGCCCGTTAGTGGGCTTCATGTTTTCCTGAACGGTGATAAGCTAGGGGAGTTTGGAAAACAGCTTGTGGAGTATATAGGTTTAAATACTGACGATTGGCGCACGGGAAAAACAGCGCCAATACAAGAACGACTAAACGACCATACGCCTGTGCCAATTCAAGGTCCTTTGGCCCTGTTTAGCCCTGCACATCTTAGAATGGCGAACACAGCACCTGAAAAATGGCAGGAAGGCGGAACAGACGCAAAAAAGTGGGGAACTGCATTACATCGAATTTTACAACTGCCTGAGGCAATGCGCGAAACTGCGATTATGCGATTATATAGATCTGGTGAGTTTTCCAAAAATCTTCAAGACAGAGCACGAAACGTTCTTGCGGAAATGGATGTTAAACCAGGGTTAAGCGGCTTAAACTCCAAGGATACTATTGTTTATATGGAGCGAAGTATTATCAGCAAAGACATCACCCTAAGACCCGATCTTATCTTTCATACTCCGCAAAAAACAACAGTTATTGATTATAAAACGGGACTTCCTAATGACAAACATGACGAGCAACTTCAGGAATATGTAGATGTGTTGACTTCTACCTTTGAAAACGTGACCGGTGAATTGCTCTACTTATAGGGTGGCTATAGACTCGCTAATCGGATGGCTATTACTACTTTTAAATAATTAGTATTCTTTCCTGTTGATTCTCATCAAAATTGCTCCATAAAATCTTGTTATTATTATGGCGACCAGTTGTTAGAAGAAGGTGCTATATTTAATTTTTAAAGAGAGATGATAAGACTCGGTCTCACGATAGGAGGAGTTTTCTCAAATGACACTTATTCCATGATAAAGTTTTTACTCATTTGTACTGTATTAGCGATGGCAACTGGCTGCACCTACAATAACACACAAGACCTATACGGTGGTGTGACAGCGCCTTGTGACACCTCTGCAGTTACTTTTAGCCAGGACATCAGCGAGATACTTACCCAAAACTGCGTGATTTGTCATAACGACAATGATCCAATCGCAGGGGTCAACCTAGAGGGGCATTCAAACGCAAGCGCCTGGGCCGTGCTTAATACCTTTATGAATAGAGTAGAACTCCCTTTAGGAGACCCGCTGCTTATGCCTCCAAGTGGTCCTCTGTCACTTTGCGACCAGTCCAAGCTACGCGCTTGGATTTCTGAAGGTGCACCAAATAACTAAATCATTCTGTTATGAAGTTCTTTCACTTACTTTTTATAAGTCTCCTTTTAAGCACTGCTGTTTCCGCGCAACAATTCTTGACTCGAGAAGGAAGCCTCTCTTTTGACGCAGGTTCACCACTCGAGGATATTATGGCGGAAACAAAAAGCGCAACGGCTGTTTATGACGCTGCCACAGGGAAGATTGGCGTTCAGGTGCTCATGACCTCGTTTAATTTTAAACGTGCCTTAATGCAAGAGCATTTCAACGAAAACTATGTGGAAAGCGTAAAATATCCAAAAGCTTCTTTTAAAGGCTTTTATACTGACGGTTTTGCTCAAGGTGAACTCACCATGCATGGCGTGACAAAATCTGTGCAAGTACCCGCTGTCTTAGCGGAGACTAAGGATGGTATGGAATTTAAAACCACGTTTAAAGTAAATCTGTCAGAGTACGACGTTTCTATTCCTAAAACTGTTTCTGACAAGATTGATCCGTATGCCACCATAACAGTGTTTTGTGTTATGAAAAAAAGACCCTAGATGAAGTGTTTAGTAATCACCTTATGCCTATTGATTTGCCAACTAGGTTTTGCCCAGGAAGATGTTTTCGACCTGTTCGAGGAGGAGCAAGCTAAGGAATATGCGTTCGCAACTTTTAAAGGGACCCAGCTGGTTAACTCCGCCACAAACGAAACGCCTGGCGCTGGGGTGCTTCAATATGTCATTGCTCATAGGTTCGGAAGCTTTGGGGAGGACTATTTGTATAACTTTCTAGGGTTAGACAATGCTCAAATTCGCATGCAACTAGACTACGGTATAACGGACCGCTTGAATGTTGGCATAGGCCGTTCGTCTGTTTTTAAGGTTGTTGACTCCTTTGTTAAACTACGCACACTCCGACAGTCTAGTGGTCCGAACCCAATGCCGGTTAGCCTAACCCTTCTTTCCTCTGTCAACTACAGGGGCGCTCGATACACGGATGGTGTTGACCACTTAACCACCGACAGACTTTCCTACCACCACCAAGCAATTTTCACGCGAAAGTGGAATTCCAAACTAAGTACCCTGTTCTCCCCGTCACTCGTTCACTGGAACCTGGTGCCATCAGTCGAAGATCCTAATTCAACCTATAACGCGACTCTAGGAGCGCGATATAAGCTCACCAAAAGAATGGCTTTAACAGGAGAGTATTCTTTAATTAGCAATAAGTCTTATAGCGATGGAAGCGTTTTTACAGTACCGTTCGGCGTAGGGATTGACATTGAGACAGGAGGCCATGTTTTCCAGTTTCACCTTTCTAATACAAGAGGCATGAGCACGCCTTATTGGCTATCACGAAACAGCTATAGCGCTTTGAACGGCGGGCTGTTTCTTGGGTTCAATATTTCACGTGTGTTTACGTTACGTGATTAGTTTTTGGACATAAAAAAACCCCGTCCGAGGACGGGGTTTAACCAAACCAATAAACCTAAGCTACTCTTAAGTTGAGTTAAATATACATCCTTACTTACCCTCGCGCTTATCTCACGATTGATTATCTCTGATCTATTGCGTGATATTATGTTATGTGATATTAATTTGACTCATTCATCTTCATTATTGTCCAGCAAGTAGTACAGCGCAGTCATCGAAGCAGCACCCATTTCTAAACTACGGGGATGGATAGCGTCAATGTTGTCTCTTGCGCTGTGGTGAAAATCGAAATATCTTTGACTTTCTGGACGAAAACCTATGAAGAAATCATCATGCCCTCTCAGCGGGCCTAAGTCCGCTCCACCGCCCCCCTTCGCTAACACATTAATGCCATAGGGACTCAGGAGCTCTTTAAAACCTCTAACCATTTTCACGCGTGCTTCGTCCGCGCCTATTCCAAAACCTCTAGGGACATCTCCGCCACCATCACTTTCCATCGCTACCCAATGGTGAACATCTTGTTCCCTTGCCCAGCGTGCGTATTCCTTCGCGCCGTCAAGACCAAACTCTTCGTTAGCCCACAAGACCACTCTAATTGTTCTTTTGTTTTGATAGCCAACTTGGCGCATCAAGCTCGGAACCTGCATCGCATGCACGCATCCAGCTCCATCGTCTTGAGCGCCTTGCCCAAGGTCCCATGAGTCTATGTGCCCGCCAACCAACATGATTTCATCTGGCTTGACGCTTCCGTTAAAATCTGCAACTACATTATAGTTTATAGCCGTTCCTTGCACGCCGCAATCAAGATAGAGGTGCAGCTGAGCAGTTGGGTCTGAACTAATCATTTGACTCAATTTGTCCGCTGCCTGCCAAGAAATAGCCGCCGTTGGAATCTTCTGTTCACTGTCACCGTAGCTCATCGCCCCTGTATGAGGCAGGTCATCACGTAATAGTGTGACAGAACGCATTACGGTAGCCACAGCGCCGTGTTTTACAGCTTCCATAGCTCCAGCCCATCTATATTTAACAGCGCCGCCATAGGCGTTGAATGTGCTAATCATTGCGTGGTCCATGTACGTGTTGTAGAAGACTATTTTTCCCTCTATTCCGGCTCTTCCAAGTCTTTCGAGCTCTTCAAAAGAGTCTACCTCAACAACCTCTGCTAGGATTCCTTCCAACGGTGTTGGAACAGATCCGCCTAAGGCTGTCGTTGGCAGAACCGTTGTAACCCCTTTGGAAATCACTTTCGACCATTCAGCTCCTCTATGCCATTTAGGAACCTCAACGGGCTGCAGCCATGCCGTGTCTGCTCCGGCTTGGAGCATTTCGAGCTGTGCCCAGCGTGCCGCTTCATTAGCTGCTTCAGATCCGCTTGGCCGCGGTCCGATTTCTGTACACAAATGATGTAGCCATTGGTATCCTTGCTGCTCGCCCAGCGCTTCAGTGTAGAAACTTTTGATTACTTCTTTAGCATTAAGAGGTATCTCTTGGGCTGCCAAGACATTAGCCATCAATAGCCCAAATATTAAAACTGTTTTTTTCATCTTATCATTTCTTTCTTAACCTTGTTTTTGTCGTCACCATAGGCTAATAATTGTCCTGAAAATATTACGCAAGCTAGAGCAAGTGCCGTAAACACATAAAACCTTAAGCGATGCTCAAAGACAAAGCCGTTATGAATATGTAATTCCCTAGTACGCACCAGCCGCGCCTTGCATTAAGAGTCCACAAATGTACGCCCCGTAAGTTCCAAGTGCATAGCCTAAAACCGCTAACAACACTCCTACTGGAGCTAACGCTGGATGGAACGCCGCGGCAACAACTGGAGCGCTCGCTGCTCCGCCAATGTTTGCCTTTGAACCTACCGCAAGGAAAAAATACGGCGCCTTAATCATTTTAGCAACAATAACCATAAGCCCAATATGAATCATCATCCATACCAGTCCTACTGCAAAAAGACCTGGATTGTGAAAGACCTCCATGACATTCATGCTCATCCCAATCGTAGCGACAAGAATATAAATAAACACAGACCCTACCTTAGATGCGCCTGCACCTTCCAGGTTTCTAGCTTTCGTAAAGCTCAGTAGAATACCCAGCGTAGTCGCGATAACCACGAGCCAAAAGAAACCTGACGTCAAGCTGAATTTAGCCAATCCCGGATAGTGCTCCCCGATAAAAGGGGCAATCAAATCACTCCCTAAATGAGCAAGTCCAGTTGCGCCAAAACCAAGCGCAAGAATATATATGAGGTCGTTAAACGTTGGTATTTTAGAGATGCTATTCGTGTAGGCCTCCATTTTGTTTTGCAACGATTCTACTGAGCTTGCGTCTGCCTTAAATATTTTATCAATATCCTTAGATCTCGCAACACCAATGAGAAGAAACGCCATCCACAGTTCCGCTACCAGCACGTCCACCGTTACCATGGCGCTAAAAATATCTTCGCTAACCTCGAATACTTCCTTCATCGCCGCCTGGTTTGCGCCACCACCAATCCAAGAACCAGCAATAGTGGTCATTCCTCGCCATATTTCTTCAGGATTAGCTCCAACGATGTCTGGCGCCACAGCACTGAAAAACAAAATACTAAGCGGGCCACCTATAATCACACCTACGGTTCCTGTAAAGAACATGATCAATGCCTTTGGCCCCAACTTAACAACCTCCTTAAAGTCTATGCTCAGTGTTAAAAGAATCAATGCTGCAGGCAGTAGATAGCGCGATGCCATAAAATAAAGCCTGCTTTGCTTAGGGTCAATAATCTCGAACGTGGTTAACAGCGAGGGCAAAAAATAACACAGCAACAGGGCAGGAATGATCGAATAGAACTTTTTCCAAAGCCTGTGATTACTTTTAGATGTGTAGAATATGCCACCTAATAACGCCGCTAAAATGCCAAAAAGGGTCGCGTCATTAGTGATCCAAGGATATATTTCGTGTTCCATGTGCTAGAGGGTTGTTTGTTCGAGACGTTCAATCTCTGATTTTAAAATGACCTTGTCAAACTTATGTCCACCTTTATAAAGCGAAACAGCTAAGTCTAATTCAAACTTGTCCTTGTAATGTGCTTGGATTTCTATTTGCTTCTGCCTGCTTATAAACTCATCCTCGTCTCCAAACCAGCCTTGGAAATTGATTTTGGAAAGGGCTTTAATGTTCTCTTCCGAAGCGTCCGACGGCCAACTTCCTGCCCAGGCTAGTAACGTACTTATCCGCGCAGGAGAGTGCCCTAAAAACCGCATAATAGTTGCGACTCCTTGGCTAAATGCTAAAACATGAATAGGTGTAGATGGTGCTTTTGCATGCGCCCAGTTGATTACAGTTGTCAGGTATTTTTTTTGATTATCTATGTCTTTCAAGCGCTCATCCTTGGTCATCCAAGATGCTCCAACGCGTCCTGACACACCGTTAATATAAAATTTATGCGGGGCCTGTGGGAAAACAAAAACCCTGTCTTCTGTTGCTAAATCCCTGAAAGGCCGTTGAAAGAACTCTACTAATTGGCCATAGCCATGAAGGCCTATCCATATATGCTTGGTAGAAGGCTTAAGCTCTCCCAACACGTCCATCCGTTGTTCCTGCTCAGTAGAGATCCAGTGCTGTCTCATTATGCTCCTGGGAAGGTCGGCTTACGTTTCTCTAGAAAGGCTGTTGTGCCTTCCTTGAAGTCTTCAGTCTCGAAGCAATCGCCAAAAGCTTGCACCTCCACATCATATCCTATCGCACCTTCTAGCATCCCGGCGTTTACGGCTTCTATAGCGAGACCCATTGCTACGATGCTGTTTTTCATAAATGACGACGCCATCTTTTGTGCTGTTTCCAAAAGCACTTCCTGAGCAACAACATGGTTTACCAAACCATAATTCAGCGCCGTTTCAGCGTCAATCATTTTAGCGCTGAACAACATTTCAAATGCGCGACCCTTGCCTATTAACTGTGGTAAACGTTGTGTTCCTCCATATCCCGGAATTAGTCCCAATGATGTCTCCGGGAGTCCCATTCTCGCGTTCGTAGAAGCAATTCTAACGTGAGCAGACATCGCCAACTCTAATCCGCCACCTAGTGCAAATCCGTTAACCGCAGCAATAACTGGTTTAGGGAACTCTTCTATGATATTAAAAACCGTCATATGGCCCGTCTTTGCTAATTCTGTTCCCTGCTCTCCGTTGAAGTCTACAAACTCCTTTATGTCCGCGCCCGCAACAAAAGCTTTCTCACCAGAGCCTGTAAGTATCACCACCTTTACGTCATTGTTATCGCGAAAGGCTTCAAACGCGACAGCAATCTCCTCTAGCGTTTGTTTGTTCAATGCGTTTAGTTGCTTTGGTCTGTTGATCATTACCAGCGCAATCCCTTCGTTAATCTCTACGATTACATGTTCCATCATTATCTTATTTTATACTTGTGATAGGCAACTCAATTCTAAATGCTGTACCGTGGTCTCCGGTACTAAAACTGATTGTTCCGCCAAAATTTTCTATTAAGTTTTTTACCATCGCAAGGCCAAGTCCCATGCCTGAGCTTTTAGTGGTAAAGTTGGGCTCAAACACTCTGTCTTGCATCTCGAGAGGTATACCCGTTCCGTTGTCTCGAATTATAACGATCGCTTTGTTATCCTCTTTTTCAATAGATATATCCACGGCTGGCTCCCTGCCCTCCGGTATACTTTGAAAGGCATTCTTTACAAGGTTGTGTGTTATTCTTGACCACTGGTCCTTATCAACCTCAGTGTAAACAGGCCCAGTGGATATAAACGTGACGCCGCGATCAATATATAGAGAAACCGCACGATTGGTTTGGTATGAAATATCCAGACTCTCTGCCTTAAGCCCTGGCATTTGAGCGAATCTAGAAAAGGCCTCTGCAATGTTCGTTAGAGACGCTACTTCGTCGAGCAGGTAAGTAGCCATGGACTTCATCTCCGAAACCTCTGTTTCACGCTGCATCATCTGCAGGGTGAGTTTCATAGGAGTGAGGGGGTTGGTGATTTCGTGGGCGACTTGCTGTGCCATTTCCTTCCATGCGCTTTCTCTTTCACTTCTCGCCAATTCTATAGCGGTCGTCTCCAGCTTATCTACCAAAACATTATATTCTTGAATAAGCTCACCAATTTCGTCATTCAACCGCCACGTCAATTTTTCGTTGGACTTATTGATTCGCACCTTTTTTAACTGATCAATAACAAGCCGCATGTTCTTGCTGATGTAATTGGAGAAAAACACAGCAAACGTAATTCCAATGGCGAACAAGAGGATATAAAGCAAAAGCAACTGACGTAAAAAAGCAACATCCTCCTTTGGTATAGCAGAGGGATCTATTTCGTAAGGTATTCTTACGACGAGCTCTACAAGATTATTACTTCCAATAACCTCGCTGGTTGAAACCAAGAAGTTTCCTTCATTAGTGACTTTACGCCCCTTGCTTTTAGCGGAGTTAGCATACTCTGTGAGGAGCATTGGGAAAAGTGTGCGATCCTCATTTCTCAAAAAACTTCCCGCTACAAATACGCCAGAAGAGGTGTATATTCCGAAGTCTAGCTTGTGAATTGAGCTGATTTCCGCAACTTTGCCAGAAAGAATACGCTCCCATTGGTTGGCGAGAAGCCCTTTGTTCTGGTCGCTTCTGGTGAAATAGTCTATGTGACTAAGAATGGCCTTTTCCTTACGCTCGAGCCGCTCAAAATGATAGTTTCTATTCTCTAGGCGAAAATGATACAGGCTGAATGTTCCTGTCAATAGAAATGCCACCACTATGGTGAGCAACATTAACAGAAAGGTGCGAACACGCAAGGTTAGAAACGACATGTCTCGAAGTTAGAACATTAGACGCATCAACGGAAGCTGGTCCTAAGGTTTTATACAAACTTCTCTCGCAACGGCCTTGTTGGAATAATCACTTTTCCTCCAAGCTTGGAGCTTTCAATTTCCCCGCTTTTTAACAATCGTTGAGCCGTTGCCCTGGAAATATCAAAAATTTCCATCAATTCGTTTACACTGATGAATTCCTTCTCTAGTAGAGTAGCTTGTCGCATGATTTATAGCTTTGGTTTGGACAAGCAATTTATTAAAAATGAAGCACAGTAAGCACATTTGAGAACGTACAATACATATATCTACCTGTACAGGGGGTTTTTGAACAGCAAAAAACCCGCTCTTTTGGAACGAGTTTTTTAAATAATGTAAGATTAGCTCAGTTTTACGCTAGCGCGTCTGCTCCTCCAACGATCTCAAGAATCTCATTGGTAATAGCTGCTTGACGAGCTTTGTTGTATACCAGTTTTAAGTCTCCCTGAAGCTCTTGTGCATTATCGGTCGCTTTATGCATTGCTGTCATTCTGGAACCGTGCTCGGAAGCGTTCGCGTCCAATAACGCAGCGTAAAGTTGGGTTTTTAAAGAAACCGGTATCAGATCATCTAAAATCTCCGCCATAGAAGGCTCATAAAGGTATTCTGTAGTGTCTACATCAACTACCTCGGTGTCTAGTGCCAAAGGCAAAAACTGTTCAGCCGTAGGTATTTGAACCGCTGCGTTTCTGAAGGAATTGTATACAATTACAACTTTGTCAAAGTCTCCAGCTAAATAGCCCTTCATCAATGATTCAGCATATGCCGAGGCGTTGACGAAATTAATCTCATCCCACAGCTGTATGTTGCTGTCGGCTAAACGAGCATCGTATTTAAATGCTTCACCTGCTTTTTTACCTATCGATGCAATGCTTATCTCCTCGTCATTATCGAGCATATAGGCCTTCGCCTTTTTTACAACGCTGGAATTAAAGCCTCCACAAAGACCACGGTTTGAAGTAATAACGACTAGTCTTGTTTTGTTGCCTTCCTTTACTTCGCCGTATGCGTTTTCACTACTGTCTAAAGTGCTTGACGCCTTCTGAAGAATTTCAGTCAATTTAGACGAGTACGGGCGCATTTGCACGATAGCATCTTGAGCTTTCTTCAGTTTAGCCGCGCTCACCATCTTCATCGCTGAAGTGATTTTCATCGTGCTTCCGATAGACGTTATTCTGTTTCTGAGCTCTTTAAGGTTCGCCATAGTGCGTATCTTAAATCCAGGCGCTAAGCGCCTGGATTATATAATTATTAAGCTTCGTAATTAGGAAGGACCTCAGCAATGGATGCTTCAATAGCGCCAATTTCTGCGTCTGTCCATTTGCCTGCAGCAATACGCTCTAGTGCCGCTTTTTGATTGGCCTCCATATATTCAATTAAAGACATTTCAAACGCCTTAACCTTGCCTACAGGGACTTTGTTGAGTTTTCCTTTCGTTCCAACATAAATGATGGCAACCTGATGGGCGACGGAAACTGGTGCGTTGACACCCTGCTTCAATATCTCAACATTGCGCTGTCCTTTATTGATCACAGACATCGTTGCCGCATCTAGATCAGAACCAAACTTTGCAAAGGCCTCTAGCTCACGGTATTGTGCTTGATCTAACTTCAGCGTACCAGATACTTTCTTCATTGGCTTAATCTGAGCAGATCCTCCTACACGCGATACCGAAATACCAACGTTAATAGCAGGACGAACACCTGAGTTAAACAAGTCAGACTCTAGGAATATTTGACCGTCTGTAATAGAAATTACGTTTGTAGGGATATAGGCAGAAACATCACCCGCTTGTGTTTCAATGATTGGAAGCGCTGTTAAAGAGCCCCCTCCTTTTACCATGCCTTTCAAGGACTCTGGTAAATCGTTCATTTGAGAAGCAATAGTGTCGTCTGCAATCACTTTTGCAGCACGCTCAAGTAATCTTGAGTGAAGATAGAACACGTCACCTGGGTATGCCTCACGGCCTGGTGGGCGACGTAGTAATAATGAAACTTCGCGGTAAGCAACTGCTTGTTTTGAAAGATCATCAAAAATGATCAATCCAGGTCGACCAGTATCGCGGAAAAACTCACCGATCGCAGCACCCGCAAAAGGTGCGTAAAACTGCATAGGAGCGGGATCTGAGGCGTTCGCTGCAACAATAGTGGTATACTGCATTGCACCGGAGTCTTGTAAGGTCTTCGCTATACCTGCCACCGTAGATCCTTTTTGACCTATAGCAACGTAAATACAATACACCGGCTCACCTTTATCAAAAAACTCTTTCTGATTGATAATGGTGTCAATAGCAACCGTTGTCTTTCCTGTTTGACGATCACCAATAATGAGCTCACGTTGTCCACGACCAATTGGAATCATCGCGTCAATAGACTTGATACCTGTTTGCATTGGTTCGTTTACCGGCTGACGAAAAATAACACCAGGAGCTTTACGCTCAAGAGGCATTTCATAGGTCTTGCCTTGAATTGGGCCTTTACCATCAATTGGTTTTCCTAAGGTGTCCACGACACGACCAACCATTCCTTCACCTACGTTGATAGATGCAATAGTGTTGGTGC
The DNA here is from genome assembly GCA_905182675.1 of uncultured Cryomorphaceae bacterium. Taxonomy (GTDB): domain Bacteria; phylum Bacteroidota; class Bacteroidia; order Flavobacteriales; family Schleiferiaceae; genus UBA10364. Next base: position 11,232 of record CAJJCK010000121.1, read on the forward strand.
GCTTGACGCTTGTCCCTTCTTTAATGTCATTCGAAGGCGCGAGTAATACGATACCCACGTTGTCTTCCTCTAGGTTCAAAATGATGCCTTGCTGGCCACTTTCAAATTCAACCAATTCTCCAGATTGCGCATTCGATAGGCCGTAAGCGCGAGCGATACCATCACCCACCTCTAACACGGTACCTACTTCCTGAAGATCTGCACCTCCAGCCATTCCGGAGAGTTGTTGTTTTAGAATAGCTGAAATTTCAGCTGGATTTACTTCTGCCATGATCCTTTATATTAAGGTCTTTGTTTTCTTAATTTTTCGCCTCGTAAGACTTGTCAACCAGTTGACTTCTCAATGCTTTGAGCTTACCTGAAATCGTGTTGTCCAACTGGAAGCCGCCTACCAACAGTTTCATGCCTCCAATAGTCGATGTGTCAATCTTCTCGGAAAGTATTATTTCCTTGCCCAATTGCTTTTTCAACGTCTCCATAAGTTTCGTTCTATCCGCTTCCGTCAAGGCAACCGCCGTTGTGACCTCTGCTTCTAAGATGCCCTTGTATTCTAAAACATCCTTCTCGAACTTCTCGCATATTCCTGCAAGTACGTTTTCACGACCGTTTTTCGTTAACAACGCGATAAATCGATCAAACAGTGGCGAAAAAGAACCGCTGAAGATTTCGTTGAGAACGGCTTGTTTTTTACCTGCCTTTACTACAGGGCTTTTAAGCAATGACTTCAATTCCTCAGAACCTTTTATCGCTTCCTTTAAAACCGCAACATCTGAGCTTATCCTGTCTAGGTCGTTTTGTTCAACGGCCAGGTCAAGTAAAGCTTTGCTATAGCGTGTGGCAACTCTTGGATAATTCATATCCTCTTAGTTGAATTTTACTTCGTCAATCATCTTGCTGATCATTTCAGCCTGCTTATTCTCGACGCTTAGCTCTTTGCCCAAAACTTTTTCGGCAATCTCAATGCTTAAAGTAGCGGCTTGGTTTTTAAGCTCTGCAATAGCAGAAGCTTTTTCAGCCACGATGGCCGCCTTTGCAGAAGCAATTGCTTTCTCGCCTTCCGCGATAGCAATGTCCTTTGCGTCAGAGACAATCTTATTCTTCATCTCACGGGCTTCCTTTAAGATTCGCTCGCGCTCTTGGCGTGCTTCTTTAAGTACCGCTTCGTTATCCGATTGGAGAGACTTCATTTCATCACGAGCGCGTTCCGCTGCTTTCAAAGCATCTTCAATACTCGCTTCACGGTCATCTACCATTTTGAGAATAGGCTTCCACGCGAACTTGCCGAGCAAGAACACAAGAAGCAAGAACGTTACAAGCGTCCAAAAAATGAGACCGAAGTCTGGAGTAACTAAATCCATTTTATGCTGTGTTTAATCTAATGTAGTTTAAAAAGTAGCCCGCCGGCAATCCCGACTTGGGCTACTTCATAAAGGAAATGATTATAAGCCTAACAACGAGACAACGATACCGAAAAGACCGGCACCTTCAATCAAAGCTGCTGCAATAATCATTGATGTTTGAATCTTACCAGAAGCTTCTGGTTGACGTGCGATACCTTCCATGGCTCCTTTACCAATAAGACCAATTCCAACGCCAACGCCGATAACGGCTAATCCTGCTCCTAGAGCTGCAATACTACCTACCATCATATTATATATTTAATTAAACTATGGTTCGTGAACTAGTGGTGGTCATGCTCCTGTGTCGCTTGACCAATAAAAAGCGCTGTTAAAAGCGCAAATATATATGCCTGAAGAAACGCAACAAGCACTTTAATAATGTAAATAAAGAGTGTGAGAATTACTGATGCTGGAGCTATCCAAATCGTTTTAAAGATGAATACCAATGATATTAAGGATAGTATTACAATGTGACCTGCCGTCATGTTGGCAAAGAGACGAATCATCAAAGCGAACGGCTTGGTGAAAACCCCTACAATTTCAATAAGCGCCATAAGCACTCTAACGGGATAAGGAACTCCTGGCATCCAAAAGATGTGTCTCCAATAGTCTTTGTTGCCGTTGATATTTACAATAACAAAGGTTAGAAGAGAGAGGGTAAGCGTGAAGCTTATGTTTCCCGTTAAATTTGCGCCACCAGGAATAAGACCTAAGACATTGTTTATCCAAATAAAGAAAAACACCGTCAATAAGTAGGGTGTAAATCTTTTGTAGTGTTTTTCTCCAATATTTTGAAGGGCGATATCGTCTCTTACAAACACGACCAAGGGCTCGACAAATTTAGCAACCCCTTTTGGCACCTGGCTTTTGTATCGTCTGATGATTCCAGCAAAAAGAAGAAGCATAATCATGGCCCCAAGGAACATGTTAAATACGTTTTTCGTTATACTGATGTCGGCATCAGGCGTTGTGTTAGTGACCTCATGAGAGTCGCTGAAGTGGGCGTATGAATTGTTTATTGATTCTTCTTCAGCAAGATATATTTTGTCGTGAACCTTAATGAACCGGTCTCCGTTAGATGACTCGTGAACAACCGCTCCGTCGTCATTGTGATGAAATCTACCGCTAGAAAAAAGACTAAATCCGTTTTTCTTAGTATAAACAATTACTGGCAGAGGAAGAGAAACTGGTTGGCTATTCCAATCGAAAAAATGCCATTCATGGGAGTCGCTAATGTGGTGCATTATCAGTTCCGTGATCTCGAATTCTTTTTCATCAACGGTTTGACCGTGAATTTCGTTATGCCCTTCGTCTGCAGGTGCAAGCTGGCTTGTTTCGTGAGTTGACGATTCTAATTGATCGTCATGAGAGTGGTCTTGAGCTTTCAGCGAAGCTGGGGCAAAAAGGAACGTTAATGCCGCGATTATAATATAACGTGAAGTAGCTTCAAACATTTTAGTCTTTGGGTATGCCGTAAATTCTTGGCAAATGTAAGACAGAATGCGCCCAACAGCAAGGCCTTGTTAAATATTTTTTCAATCTGCTAAGGGGTCTTTTTCGACACCTCTTTCACTGTGTTTAACGCGTCATAAACGACCGTTAAAAACAATGGTATTGTAAGGGCAATGGCAGCTCCTTTTGACACATCAAGGGATGTTCGGTGTAGTAGCGTAGGAAGAAGTGCTGATAAAAACAGAAAGAATCGGATGGTCGAAAACGCTAAAAAAACCAAGCCCTTTTCAACTTCTTTTACCTTGGCAATTCTTCCCAAAAGCGTAGTAAACAACAAAAGAATTAGTGCCAAAGCAAAATAGATACTTGTTATTTTATCAGTTTGGAACACCCATAACTGGAGGGTGTAAGCCCCGGTATAGACAAGTAAAAACAGGATGTTTTTCATTTAATAAAATCTTTCAGCGCTAAATAAAGACCCGCGAAGGTTCCTGCAAGGGAAAAAATAATGGTGTAAACAGGCGTGTCTCCTTCGTTATCAAGATATTGGCCAACTAAAACCCCTACAAAGATGGGGCCGGCCATTTGAAAAGCAAGACCTGAGTATTTCAAGAAAGGGCTAGGCTGTTTGGACACTTTTCTCTTCTTTGGCGCCTATTTTATGCATTACCGCTCCCATTGTGACACTCCCGTTGAGCTCAGCGCCAGGTTCTACAGAAAGTTTTTCGGAATGGACCTTGCCGTCAATCTTAGCAGACACAGAAAGCGACAGCATTTGATGGACCTTTAAAGTGCCGCTCATGCTGCCTGCGATCGCCGCGGTTTTACACTCAACATCGCCTTCAACACTTCCGTGTTCTCCTATGACCAGTTTTCCGTTGACGACCATGTTGCCCACAATTTTCCCATCAACTCGAATATCTCCGTCCGTTTGAACATCTCCTTGAATGGTTGTTCCGGCTAAAATTCTATTTGAAGCTTGGGCGAGTTCTGGGTTCTTTTTAGCTGCTGAAATCATAATTCTTTAAAGTATTGAATATATTCTTTTAGGACTTTGTCTCTATATACCTTCCCGAAGTTCGGGTTGTTAATATAAAACAGCTCCGTCATTTCCTTCGGATAGAACTGGCCAAGTGCCGTTCCTTGTTCGTTAAAGGTATTCAAATAAACCAAGGCTTTTGCTTTCGACCTTAAGCCACTAATAATAACAAGCTGGGTACTTTTATCGTAAAATATATTTTGAATGCGCAGGTTATCAAATTTAAAGTGCTCCTTATTAAAGTCTGCCAGTCCATTTCTAAGTTCATTGATTTTTGCGTTCTCCGCTGGCAAAACAAGGATAAATTTATGTGGCGCGTTAGATTGATCTTCAAAGTCCACTTTTATTACTTTTTGATCGCCCGAGCCTTTGGTTTGTTTTCCGTCGACGGTTTTTTCGTCCATCAATAAGGCTAAAATCTGGGCCGCTCTTGTTGCCTCCTTTGTACCTGAATACGATTTAATAACCTCCTTAAGTTGGTCTTGCGTTTCTTTTTCGTCTCCTTTTGCGCCAAAAACATAGGCCTGTAAAAGCGCTGCTTTAGGGTTTAAGGCACTGTTTGGATACGTTGTTTTAAAGCTTGTCAGCGCCTCTTGAGCGCGAGTGTTGGCGCCATCATTGTAGGCGGCAAAAACGTCGTCATAGGCTTTTTGCTCTTTCGCGGGGATAGAGGGGCCGTCTCTTTCACCCCTCAATAATGCGGCGAACGGACTGTTTGGAAAGTCGTTTAGCAGCCTTTCCTTTACCTCGTCACGCTGCTCTTCACGTGCTGTTTCGTTAAATAGCAGGTATTCTCCGTAGAGCACCTTGGGTGTTGTTTGTGACAACGCGCTAAACTCCTTCATGTAAGACATCCAGGTGTCTTGCGCCGCCATTAAGTCGTGTAGACCGTCTTTATAGACAAAGCCCAAAGAAGCTTTTGCTACTCCTTCTCGGGTTAAGCTTTTGTTTAGATCACCTTCGTTTTGAAGTGTTCGGGCCATGTAATAATCTACGTTGTTGTCGTCCACGGGCAATAAACCCGCCTGTGTGGCAGAGGTGTCTTCCGGATTGTCAAGTACTAGATCTCCTGTCCCAAAACCTTCAACGGGCTTATCCTTCGTTCTCCAATGGTCTTCGAGCACACGGTCTCCCCAAGCTCTTTTGAAGGCTGCTAATCCTTTTGACCTTACTTGTGGGTTATAAAAATACCATTGCCCAGAACCTGAACCAGCTGTTGGGCCAGCGTCTGCTAGTTGTGCGTTTTTAGCCGCGTTTAACGCGGCTATTTCAGCCCTTCTGGCGGTTTCAGCCTCTTGTTTTTTCTTGTTTTCAATATGTGCTTGAAATTTTTTTCGAAGCTGCCCTTCACTCATCCCAAACATGGATTGTAAACTGTCCTCCAGGGCCACGACGTCAATCAGCGCAACGAGCTCGTTCAACACCTCTGTACGTTCTTTTAAAGTGTCTAGGCCTGCGTAGTCTGCGGGAAGAAACGAAATAGCGCTATCGTAGTACGCTTGTGCATTATAAAAGTCTCTAAAGTCAAACTCTATTCCTGCCAAGCGCAAATAGCTTTTCCCTTTTTGTTTTGGATTAGACACTGAGCTCTCAATGCTGTTTCTTAAAAGAGCCTCTCCATCAGGGTAATGCTCAAGGTCCAGCTCTTTTAATGCCCAGACGTAATAAATTTGATCTCGATATGTAATGTTTTTATCGTCTTTCAGCATTTTTGTTAGCTCCTTGACGATCACTGCGATGTCCTCCATGTAAACATCAAAATTCTCAGCTCTCTTAATTTGAGCTGAAAAAGTAATGTCGTAGTCGTTTGGGTGAAGTTTTAAAACCTTATTGTAGGAAATCGCGCTTTCATATCCCATGCCGAGTTTTCCGTATAACTGAGCGCTTATATAGGTGAGACGTACTTTATCCTCTTTTGTAGGTGCTGTTAAGGCGGCGGCGGTAACCCACTCTATGGCTTCTGCCCAATTCTGTTCATGCAAGAAGTAATAGGCATACACTTTTTGAGCGGCGTGCTTTTGATCTTTTGGCAATTCTTTAGTATATACGTCGTCTATAAGGGGTTCTGCTTGAAAAGCGTTGTCCATGCGGATATGAGTTTGCGCGGCAAGTATTTTTGCCCAGAAAAGCTCTTCTTTGGCTTTTTCTATCCCTCTAAATTGATCCTCTAAATAACTAGTTGCCTCAAGGGTTTGAATAAGCTCGTTTTTATAAAACCTACTTCGCGCAATGAGTAAGTAGGCCTTAACGACGTAGTCATTCTTCTGTTTTCCGCGAAACACCATGCTGTGCTGCTTAATGACTTTAGCGCTTTTCTCTAACGCACGGTCCATTTTAGAAAAAAGTGCTGTGGATTGTTTTTCATCAGGCCAATAATAAAGTGGCAGTAGCTTCTCAAAGTCCAATTCCTCTGTCTTTTCGAAATCTAAAACCGCCTGGTCATAGGCCTCTAAACCATTGAAATAGGCGTTGAAGCGAGCGGTGGTTTCATGGTACTTTCTGTTGACCCACTTATCCTTCGTAGTGGAGCAGCTGGTAAAAAGAAGCAGCGTTAAAAAAACGACAAGAGGGTACCTTTTAAGCATAGAACTAATAACGTGCTAAAATTATTTTATTTCAGCCCGATGAAGAAATTCATAACACGATATTTACACCACGATGGGATCTGATAAACAAAAAAGTACACGAGTTCAACGCTGGCGAAATAAATTTCGCTTTGTAATACTTAATGACGACACGTTTGAAGAGCTGCTAACACTGAGGTTGAGCCCTCTTAATGTTTTTGTATTTTCTGTGGTATCTGTTTTCACCACCATTACATTGACCACCACATTAATTGCTTTTACCCCGCTAAAAGAGCTCATTCCTGGCTATGCCTCTTCAAAATTAAGGAGAGAAGCCATTGAATTGGCGCTTAAAACAGACAGCTTGGAGCTCGTTTTAGAACAAAACGAACATTATTTAGGTGGTGTGCAACGCATTTTACAAGGGGAGATTATTGACAGCGTCCTTGTCGACTTGTCCTCTCAAGACTCATCTCAAGTCGAAATAATCTTATCTAATCCGAGTACACAAGACAGTGTTTTTAGAGAATGGGTAGAAGAAGAAAATGCTTTTACACTAAGTCAAAAGGCACCTAAACTGAGCATCCCTCAGCTGATGTCTCCATTGGACGGAATGGTCACTAGTTCTTTTGATAAGGCAGCAGGACATTATGCGGTGGACATTGCCGCAAGCAAAAACACTCCTATAAAATCGTGTTACGAAGGGACTATTGTCTTTGCCGATTGGACTAGCGAAACAGGTCATATTATTATTGTTCAGCACGAGAACAACCTTATTAGCGCATACAAGCACAATTCGGCACTTCTTAAGGAGGTGGGTGATTTTATACGAAGTGGGGAGGCAATTGCTATTATAGGAAACAGTGGTGAGAACTCTACGGGTCCGCATTTACACTTTGAACTTTGGTATGAAGGCGCTCCAATTAATCCAGAAGAGTTTTTAAAGCTTTAAAGACTGCTTTCGTAGCCCGTATCCGCTGGAAGCTCTGGTTTTTTACTCGCAAGGACAGCTAGGATATCACACCTCTCGTTTTGAGGATGGTTATTGTGCCCTTTAACCCATTGAAACACGGGTTTGTGTTTTTCCAGTAGAGGCACCATTTTGCGCCAAAGGTCTGGGTTTTTCTTGTCCTTAAACCCTTTTTTTACCCACGAAGCGAGCCACCCTTTGTTGACCGAGTCCACTACGTACTTGCTGTCGCTAACCACGACCACCTGTAGCTGGTCGCCTTTTAATTCTCTTAGACCGGTAATGGCTGCAAGAAGCTCCATTCTGTTGTTTGTTGTTCTTCGAAACCCCCCGCTGAGCTCTTTTCTATGCCCTGCGCTACTTTCTAAAACCACACCATATCCTCCCGGACCGGGGTTGCCGCTTGCTGCGCCATCTGTGTATATCGTTACCTTCACTTGTTTTGAGTCATTTGTTCCAGCCATTGCTCAACGGCAGGGGCGTAGTTATTAAGCTCTAGTGCCCTTACTTTCTGTTCTATCTGTTTAGGATCTTCTCCCGGAGTTAACTCGACGCTAAATTGAGCTATCGTTTTTCCCTCATCATACTTTTCGTTTACTTCGTGAATCGTTATACCAGTGACCGATTCTTGTTGTTGGCTCACAGCACGGTGTACAAACATTCCATACATCCCTTGGCCGCCAAACTTTGGAAGCAACGCCGGGTGGATATTAAGTATTTTACCTTCAAAGGATTTGATCCAGCTCTTGGGAATCATCTTTAAATATCCCGCCAAAAGAATGACGTCTGCCTTATCCCTCAAAAGATTCAAAACACTAACTTGTTCCCTAGGGTCTTCGAAAAGCAAAACAGGAACGTTTGTGTCTTGAAAACGATCAATTACGCCGGCATTTGGGTTGTTAGTAACTATTAATTCTACACTTGCCAGCTTACTTGACTGGAAATGTTTTACTATTTTTTCTGCATTAGTTCCTGACCCTGAGGCTAGTATAGCGATTTTTATCATGCTTTTTGATGCCTTGAAAGCACAAATTTAACTCTAAGCAAAGGCAGTAGAGAATAACTAAACTTTTATTTTCTTTGTTTCGATTATTAAAACAAACTAATCATGTCTGACATTTCAGCAAAAGTAACAGCAATCATCGTTGACAAACTAGGAGTTGACGAAAACGAAGTAAGCATTGAAGCGAGCTTCACAAACGATCTTGGTGCAGATTCACTTGACACGGTGGAATTGATCATGGAGTTCGAAAAAGAATTCGATATTCAGATTCCAGACGATCAAGCAGAGAACATCGGAACTGTAGGTCAAGCTATCTCGTACATCGAAGAAGCTAAAGCATAAGAAAAAGTCTTTCTATGAACCTTAAACGTGTAGTTGTTACAGGGCTTGGCGCACTCACCCCGGTGGGTAACTCGGCTTCAGAAACATGGAAGAACCTATTGGCTGGTGTCTCAGGCGCCGGACCTATTACTAGGTTTGATTCATCCTTGTTTAAAACACATTTTGCGTGCGAGGTTAAAGACTTTAGTCCAAACGATTTGTTAGACCGCAAGGATGCGCGTCGTATGGATCGGTTTACACAATTCGGAATGGTCGTGGCGGATGAAGCCATTGCTGATTCCGGATTGGATTTTACCCAAGAAAACGTCGACCGCGTTGGTGTTATCTGGGGGTCTGGAATTGGTGGAATAGACACCTTCTATGAGCAGGTGAAGGGATACGTAGAAAGCGGCTTTACGCCAAGGTTCAACCCCTTCCTTATACCAATGATGATTTCAGACATTACACCTGGCCGTATTTCTATGAAACACGGTCTTCGCGGACCCAACTACACCACGGTGAGTGCCTGTGCTTCTTCTACAAACGCCTTGATTGACTCTTTTAACCTTATTCGTTTAGGAAAAGCAGATGTTATCGTAACCGGTGGTTCTGAAGCGGCTATCAATCCTGTTGGGATGGGTGGGTTCAATGCGATGAACGCTCTTTCTACTAGAAACGATGATCCAAAAACAGCATCTCGTCCGTTTGACGCAGACCGTGACGGTTTTGTTATGGGAGAAGGCGGCGCTGGTATAGTTTTAGAGGAATACGAACACGCTAAAGCACGAGGTGCGAAGATTTATGCGGAGATGGCGGGCGGCGGCCTAAGCGCAGACGCACACCATTTAACCGCACCACACCCGGACGGTCTGGGCGCTAAAAACGTCATGTTATTCGCCCTTGAAGACGCCAACATGGCCCCTGAGGATATTGACTATATCAATGTGCACGGAACTTCTACTCCACTTGGAGACATTGCTGAAACCAAGGCAATTAAACATGTTTTTGGGGAACACGCTTACAAGATCAACATCTCATCAACCAAGAGTATGACCGGCCACCTATTAGGGGCAGCGGGGGCGGTTGAGGCTATGGCAGCTATCATGTCTATTTATACTGATACCATACCGCCCACAATCAATCATTTTACAGATGATGAGAATTTAGATTCTAAACTTAACTTAACTTTCCATTCGGCCCAGGGGAGAGAAGTACGAGCAGCATTGAGCAACACCTTTGGATTTGGTGGACACAACGCTTCTGTACTTTTCAAGAAAGCTGAATAATGCGGAAAGTGTCTGGCCTGTTTGACTTGATTAAACGCTCATCCTTTGAAAAAGACATCAAAGAGATTGTGGGTTTTTGGCCTAAAGACACAGCGCTTTACCGCCTCGCTTTAAGACACTCTAGCGCATATCCTTTTCGCAAAAAAAAGGGCGAGCGCAATAACGAACGTCTTGAATACTTAGGCGACGCTGTCATTGATCTTGTAGTTGCAGAAGCCTTGTTTTACCGTTTCCCAACTGACGACGAAGGGCATTTAACGAAGCTTCGAAGCATGCTTGTTTCAAGAAACAACTTGAATAAAGTAGCTGATGAGCTAGGCCTCCCAAATAAGGTTGTTTCGAACCTTACAGGCAACCAGAGTGAAAGTATCTACGGTGATGCTCTAGAGGCTTTAATTGGCGCGTGCTACTTAGACCATGGGCTCAAGAAAACCCAGTTTTTCATCATGAGGGCTATTGTAGAGCCTTTTATATCAGATGATGAGCTCTTGAATAGTACACTAAACTACAAGAGTGAGGTTATTGAATATTTCCAAAGTCACAAAAGAACGTTCCGTTTTGAAGAGGTTCAACGGCTAGGAGAACAACATAACAGTACCTTTATCATGGGCTTATATGTAGACCAAGTGTTAGAGGCTAAGGGAGAGGGGTCCTCAAAGAAAAAAGGAGAGGAGCTTGCTGCAAAAGAATATTATCATAAGCACGTAGCGACTAATGGCTAAAATGAAGCACATCAATGCGCTAGAGCGTGTAAAAATGAATTTTAGCACCGTTGGTGTTAGAACCGCTCTACGTGATTTCGAGCTTGCTTATTGGTTAAACCTACAATATGGGCTTACGCTTGTATGTAGACCTGATCCGTTAGACACTTGGGAAGAAAGTGCTGTATGGGAATACAACGTTTTTGACGGAAAAGACCAAAACGGCGAGGCCGTTTGTATGATTATGAACATTAGCTCAGGAGCAAAGACCAACAAGGTTGAGGGATGGAGCTTGTTTGAGAGTATGCCGGAAAAACATCTTTTACCCTCTGTTAAGCATTGGGACTATGTTTTAATAGCGGAGAACTCGGACTTTGCCTTTGATTTAGAATCGGCGCTTAAGAAAAATTCTAAAATAACTACCGCCCAGTATTTTGAGGCACATACACAACTAACGCAACAAGAAACACATCTATTATATGAGATCAGAAACGTCTAACAACACGAAAATTGTAGCCACATTAGGACCTGCCTCATGGCACAAAGAGGTCTTGATTGAAATGATCAAAGCTGGGGTTAATGTTTTCCGCGTTAACTTTTCTCACGGAGATCACGCTACCCATAGACGCACCATTCAATTGATTAAACAAATCAACGCTGAACACAACTGTAAAATCGCTGTCTTAGCAGATCTACAAGGACCTAAGCTGCGTATTGGAGATGTAGAAGACGGGGCTGTAGTTAACGAAGGAGACCTTCTCAGGTTTACCACAAACAAGGTAAACGGAACGGCAGATCTTGTTTATATGAACTATGCTCAATTTCCTCAAGACGTCAATACCGGAGAGCATATTTTGCTTGATGACGGGAAGCTAATGTGTGAGGTTATAGAGACCAACAAGAAAGACCTTGTGGTAACCCGTGTTATTCAAGGGGGGCCGCTTAAAAGCAAAAAGGGGGTTAACCTCCCAAACACGAAGGTTAGTTTACCGTGTTTAACTAAAAAAGACCTTGAAGACGTCGTAGTTGCGATGGAGGAAGGGGTAGAGTGGATTGGCCTAAGTTTTGTTAGGGGCGCCGCAGACGTTCACGAGTTGAGGGCTATTATCAACGAGTTTGGCAGTTTTGCTAAAATTGTTTCTAAAATAGAAAAGCCGGAGGCCGTTGATGATATCGACAATATTATACACGCCACAGACGCCATTATGGTCGCTCGTGGTGATTTAGGTGTTGAGATCCCTTACTCTGCTGTTCCAATGGTCCAAAAAATGATCGTGAAAAAGTGTCTTGAAAAAGCCAAGCCTTGTATCATCGCTACGCAAATGATGGAAAGCATGATAGAGAGCCAAAGCCCTACTCGTGCTGAAGTAAACGATGTGGCAAACTCTGTTTGTGATGGCGCTGATGCTGTTATGCTGTCTGGAGAAACCTCTGTGGGTAAATGGCCTGTTAAGGTGGTTGAGACCATGGCTAGCATCGTCTCTAATGTGGAGTCCCGGTTTGATATAAGTCCTTTATTGGATAACGAACCTTCCATTAAAAATGAGCGATACATCACTAAAACCATTTGCTATAACGCCGCTAAAATTGCAGACCAAGTAGGTGCTGCTGCAATTCTCACGCTGACCTTCAGTGGGTATACCGCATTGAAAATAGCGGGTCACCGTCCTAAAACGAAGATTGTTGTTTTTACCGCCAACCAGCACATCATGAATCAGTTGTCTTTGGTATGGGGTGTCGAAGCGTTCTACTATGATGGAATGGACAGTACAGACCGTAGTTTCGGTGATATAGAGCAAATTTTAAAAGACTCTAAAACGGTTTCTAGCGGAGATCTCGTCGTGAAAATAGCCTCTATGCCAATTGGAGAAAAAGGCTTCACAAACATGCTGAAAATAGTGACGATCGACTAGTTTTCACGATTTCTTAATCAAAAAAGCCCACGCGTGTAGCGTGGGCTTTTTTGATTTTTTTCTTTTAATAACAGACCTGTTTTATAGTCCCGTCTTAAACTGGGTCAAGAACCTTTTGTCGTTCTCTGTGAAGAGCCTGATGTCTGGTATCTGATAGCGATTCATGGCTATTCTTTCTATTCCCATTCCAAAGGCGTAGCCCGTATAAATTTCAGGATCAATTCCGTTCGCTTTCAGTACGTTTGGATCCACCATTCCACACCCCATAACCTCAAGCCAGCCCGTTCCTTTAGTTATCTTATGGTCTATTTCGTTCTCTAATCCCCAGTATACGTCAACCTCCGCACTAGGCTCTGTGAACGGGAAATAAGATGGTCGCATTCTGATTTTTGCTTTGCCAAAAAACTCCTGAGCGAAATACATTAGAACTTGTTTTAAATCTGCAAAGCTGACGTCCTTATCTATGTAAAGCCCCTCTATTTGATGAAAAACACAATGGCTTCTTGAGCTAATGGCTTCGTTTCTAAACACTCTTCCGGGACTAATTGTGCGGATCGGTGGCGCCACATTCTCCATGGCGCGTACTTGCACGCTAGACGTGTGTGTTCTAAGCGCCCAGTCTGGATTGCGTTGAACGAAAAAAGTATCCTGCATATCTCTTGCGGGATGCTCCTCTGGAAAATTTAAAGCGGTAAAGTTGTGCCAATCGTCTTCAACCTCTGGGCCTGTGCTCACGTTAAACCCAATGCGTTTAAAGATGTCTACAATCTCGTCTTTAATGGCGTTAATCGGGTGTATCGACCCTAGGTCATGGGGGTTGCCGGTACGTGTCAAGTCTCCGTTTTCGCCTAAAACACTTTTGCTCTCAAAAGACTGTAACGCCTCTGTATGCTTTTGTTCTGCCAATTTTTTTAGCGCATTTAATGCCGCACCAAAAGCCTTTTTCTCGGCTGGAGGAACCTCTCGGAAAGCGGTAAAAAATGCTTGTATCGAACCTTTCTTGCTGAGGTGAGTAAGCTTGAACTGATCCGCGTCCTCCTTAGTGGCTAAAGTGGTCGCTTCTATTTGATTGTGAAGATTTTGAACGTTTTCAAGCATAACTGCCTAGTCTATTACGATTGCTTTGTTGTAGATTTGACAAAATTACTGAATTCCGAGCATGAAACGTCTTATTCTTTTACTTGTAGTTGCACTGTCTTTTTCTTCTTGTGAAGAAGAGCCTACTCAATACTTTGTTAAAATCAAGGTAACCAATGAGGATGGTGTCCCTGTGCAGAATGCCGCCGTCAAGATGTTCACGCCTGTTCCTGGATCAGTAGAGTGGTATAACTTTACAAATACCGCGGGCGAAGTTGTGTTTAAGTCAGGCTTCGAGGCCTACCAAGACATTAAAGCCTGGAAAATGGTCTACGAAGGATGCAATTATGTCAGACTTGTTCGCGGAGAGACTATTGCGGTAAATGTTGTACTTTACCCCATTGGAGACCCTAACGGTTGTGTAGAATGATGAAGAAACTTATAGCCCTTTCGATAATAAGCCTACTGGTAATTACCGGTTGTAGAATTGATAATCCAACTTACGCCTTCCGTGTTAAGGTGACGAATGCTAATGGAGTACCCATACAAAACGTGGTGGTAGAAGCGTCTGTAGACGTGCCTGGGCATCGTGACGAAGCTTATATGGTTGACACAACAGGTCTAGACGGCATGGTTGAGTTCGAATATGACTACGAAGCTGTGTTTAAAGTTTTAGGCACCAGAGGAGGCAATCCTTTCACACACATAGGATGTGGATTTATTAAGCTGGAGGAGAATCAAACCGTGGAGTCCACTATTATTCTATTGCCATACGACCCCACTGATCCTGGCTGCTAACCAAGATTAGATTTTATCGTTTAACAAAAAAGCCGCTCAATGAGCGGCTTTTTTGTTGTTTAGATATATGAGCTCTCTTTAAAGTAGTTGACTACCGCTTGTTTCATTAATATCGACTGCTCCCCTGCTTTTAAGTTGGGCAATGTTTTTAATGTTTTAAAATGCGGCCAGCCTTCTTCGTCTCTCTTTTCAAACACATAGTAGCCATAGGGCTCTAACACCGTGCATATTGCAACATGAAGAACGTTTATTTTTACGTCTTTCTTCATCTTTACATAGCCCATCTGTAGTTCTTGTGTTCCTACAAGGAGTAAAACTCCGTCAAGGTCAAGGTCTCCGTCACCTGGAAATTGGCTGGTAAGTTTCTCAAGTAATGTTTCCCAATCTGCTTTTAATTCTGCGCTTCTCACTATTTTGTGGGTGTTATGCAAGGACTAGACCTCGTTATATTGATTTTTACCGCTTTTCTCCTTGTCAAAGGTATATGGAAGGGTTTTGTTAAAGAAATCGCCGGAATACTAGCTGTTGTGCTCGCTGTGGCCGTTTCCTTCAGTTTTCACAAAGATACAGCGGGATATTTAGTCTCATTTATAGGTGAGAAATACGCTGCCATTGCCGCCTACCTAGCGCTTTTCTTAGCTGTTTACTTGGTTGTAATGCTGCTGGGCAACGTGCTGGACCGGGTATTAAAATCTATTTTTCTTGGTGGTTTTAACAGGGTTTTAGGTGGCGTTTTTGGCCTCTTAAAGTCGGTGCTATGGCTGACCTTGGTCACATTCGCTTACTCCTCTATAAAAGAAGGAACTGGACTACAACATCCAGCGTGGATAATAGACTCCCTTTTTTATCCGTTTCTTCTGGACCTCACTGAAATTATAGCAACCTACCTAGTTTAATGCTGCCACACCTGGAAGCACTTTACCTTCCAGAAACTCAAGCATTGCACCACCTCCTGTACTGATGTAACTCACTTTATCCGCATAGCCAAATTTATTTATTGCCGCTACGCTATCGCCACCACCAATCAATGAAAACGCTCCGTTTTCAGTGCTTTTCGCTATGGCCTCCGCCACAGTTTTTGTTCCGCTGGCATAGTTTTCAAATTCAAACACGCCCATAGGACCATTCCAAATAATCGTAGTGGCATTTTCTAATACTTTCTTCACTGCTTCAATACTTTGTGGACCGTTGTCTAAGCCCATATAGCCTTCGGGAATCTCGCCTATCGGACAGTTGCGTTCAGCAGGGGTATCGCTAAAGTTTTTTGTGATTAGAGTGTCCACTGGTAACAAGAGGTTGCACCCGTTCTCCTTGGCTTTGATAATAAGTTCTCTAGCTAATT
>CAJJCK010000122.1 GCA_905182675.1 uncultured Cryomorphaceae bacterium
GCGTAACTACAATGGAGGATAGTACTTATAAAATCATGCCTATTTATGCTGTTCAAGGAGATGAGGGTCAACATGTAGATGCTGAAATAAAAGAACTCGGATTGAAATTTAGTTTTGATCGAATTAATTATGAGTCCAACAGACCGGTAATTACTGCCAGTGAACATGTTGAAGCTGAGGAGCCTTTTATCTTAATTAAAGCAGAAGTTTTTCCTTGGATTAATCTTCTTTGGATCGGCTCTTTATTAATGGCTCTAGGTACTGTTATCGCTGTCATTACAAGGTTAAGAAGTAAATAATATGAAGGTAGCTCTCATAGGAAAAGGTAACTTAGGTCACCACCTCTATGAAGGCTTACGTACTCATGTATCAATAGAATGGTATGGAAAAGACTACCCCAAAACTATTGATGCAGATCTAATACTGATCGCTGTACCGGATACGGAGGTGTTAAACGTTTGTAATTCTTTCAAAAACCAACTTATTGCGCACACTGCAGGCTCCGTGAAACTACCAAACACTTCTAGGGCAGCTGTTTTTTATCCACTTTACAGTTTTACGAAGGCACAAGACATTAATTGGTTAAAAGTGCCATTATTACTAGAAACAGCAAGAAAAGAGGACGAAAGTTTATTGCATGAATTGGCGCAACTACTGACTGAAAAGATCTTTTGGATTTCTAGTGAACAACGTGAGAATCTACATGCAGCGGCGGTCTTGGTGAATAATTTTACCAACCATCTGTATACTCTAGCCAGTGATCATTGTACCGCTTATGACTTACCTTTTGAAGTACTGCATCCAATCATGAATCAAGGACCAGCGAAAGCCATTGAATCCACACCATTGGAGGCCCAAACTGGACCTGCCAAGCGTGGGGATCAAAACACGATGGACAAACACCTTTTACAGCTTAAAAATGACAAGTTGCGGGAACTATATGTATTGATGAGCAACAGTATAAAACAAAGAGATGAACTATAAAGAGAAGTTTAAGCACATTACTACCGTTGTTTTTGACGTAGACGGTGTAATTACAAACGGATCGGTTCTTTTGATTCCAGGAGCTCAGCCCGTGCGGAATATGCACAGTAAAGATGGATACGCCCTCCAACTCGCGGTGAGAAATGGTATTCGTATAGCCATCATCACAGGTGGAAATAGTGAAGACGTACGAGACCGTCTGGCTGAAACTGGAATCAAAGACATCTACATGAGTGCATCGAACAAAATGGATGCCTATGAAGATCTCAAAATGTGCTACGATCTAACGGACCTTGAAATTCTATATATGGGCGATGACTTACCTGACTATGATGTAATGAAAGCCGTAGGACTGTCCTGTGCACCGCAGGATGCAGCTCCAGAAATTAAAGCAATATCAGATTACGTAAGTCCAATAAATGGAGGAGAGGGCTGTGTCAGAGATGTGCTGGAGCAGTTATTGAAAATTCACAATAAATGGGGTCGTCCGGAAGATCGAACATGGTAAAATCAACTAAGCCCCTTCAATTAAACAGATCTTTAGTCCTAGGTTCTAAAAGTCCTCGCAGAGCACAACTCCTGTCTGATCTTGGCTTCGACTTCAGGATTGAGGTCACGGATGCCGATGAGAATGCTCCAGAAAATCTCAACGGAGAGGAAACTGCAGTTTGGATTTCTGAACAGAAAGCAAAAGCTCTGCAACCGCTGTTAGCTGATGATGAATTAGGTATCACTTCTGACACGGAAGTATGGCTTGACAACAGGAGATTTGGCAAGGCGGCTGACGCGAATAAAGCAAGAAAAATGCTACAGGCTTTAAGTGGTAAAACACATCAAGTCATTACGGGGTTGTCTCTTGTAACCCGCACAAAGATCACCTCGTACTGCAGCGTAGTACAAGTACACTTTGACGTGCTTCCATCATGGGCGATAGAACACTATGTTTCCACATTCAAACCATTTGACAAGGCAGGAGCCTACGGTATTCAAGAATGGATTGGACAGACCTATATTCACAAAGTTGAAGGAGAATACAATGCAGTTGTAGGACTACCAACATCCACTCTATTCAAAGCACTTGAGCCATACCTAAAGGCATAAAAAAAGCCGAAACTATAGTTTCAGCTTTTCTATATGAATTTCACTAGATTATTTGGAGGCTATTGAAAGATCGATCATCCAACCATACAGATCTTCTGAACGTCCCATTCTAATATCAGTGAGTAGCTTTTTAATATCCATGGCCTTCCCGTTTTCAGGTACCGGAATAGTGAAATTTTCACCATGGTATCCAATAGTGTCGATTTGACTCACCACTGCAGCAGTACCCATTCCAAAAGCCTCTTGAAGCTTTCCTTCACGAGCTGCCTTCACTAATTCCTCCACCGTAATTGGGCGCTCTTCCAAGGCCCAACCTTGGGCTTTAATCAATTGGATTATTGATCGTCTGGTTACTCCTGCTAAAATTCGGTCGGTCAAAGGAGGGGTAAGAAATACACCATCAACTAAAAGCATCAGGTTCATTGTACCACTTTCCTCTATATACTTATGTTCTTTATGATCAGTCCATATGACTTGATTATATCCCTCCTCTATAGCCTTGGACGTAGGATAAAACGCACCTCCATAATTCCCTGCTGCTTTTGTATATCCTATACCACCGCTGGCTGCTCTAGAAAACTCTTGTTCAATCTTAACTTTTACAGTCCCGTTGTAGTATGGACCTACAGGCGAAGTAATAATACAAAAGGTGTAGTCATCACTTTGGCGTGCTGCAATAAATTCAGAAGATGCAAACACAAATGGACGGATGTATAAACTGTGGTCTTCCGTTTTAGGAATCCATGCTTGATCAATCTCTAAAAGCTTTGACAACCCATCCATAAATACATGCTGCGGTATCTGCGGTATCATAAGGCGTTCAGCACTTCTATTGAGTCGTGCAAAGTTGTCCAGAGGACGGAACATACTTACTGCACCGTTGTCCTTTCTATAGGCTTTCATACCCTCAAATGCACTTTGACCATAATGAAGTGCATGGAGTCCATAAGAAAATTCTAATTGTCCATAAGGACGAATTTCTGGTTCTTGCCAAACTCCATTCTTAAAATGACAAACTAGCATGTGGTCAGACATGTTTTTACCAAAAGGAAGATTGTTAAAATCTAGATCCTTTAAACGGCTTTGTTGTGTCAATTCAACTTTCATAGGCAATACTATTATTTCGAGCACAAATGTACTAATTTTGACAATGAGAAACAGAAGCATTCTGCTCTGTAAGAATAGAGAGTTTTAATTTTAATCGAATCGTCCAATGAATCACCACTTACTTGTTATTTTCATTTCAATCGGATTGTTTTCTTGTCAAAACGGTAACGTAGATTCTCAAAACATCGTGGAGCCTCAAGTATCAGCTAATGAATATATTAGCTTCGGAGACAGCTCTTTTGCTACAGATAATAGTATGACCGCTGCGGATCTGGTAACGGCATTTGAAACTGGCGAGTCAGATACTGTCTTCGCAACAGTGGCAGGTCCCATTACTAAGGTTTGTACCACAAAAGGTTGCTGGATGTCTACGGCAATTGACTCTAATAATAGCCTTTTCGTAGACTACGATTACGAATTTTTACTTCCTACCAACAGTAAGGGCCAAAAAATGGTCATGACAGGATATGCATATTGGGACAGTACAACAGTGGCTGAACTCAAACATTACGCTGAGGATAGAGGAGCGAGTGAAGAAGAAATAGCCTCAATAATGAATCCTACTGGAGAGGTAAAGTTCAAAGCCAAAGGTGTTAAAATTGCCATATCTACTTCAAATGAAGAGTAAGTTTTTTATCCTTTCGATATTACTATCATTGGTATACGCATGCACTCCTACGCAGGAGTCAGCGGACGTAGTAGCGCCAATCTGGTCCCCGGAAGTAGATCAACCGAGTGAATTGGCAGTGATCATGAGGGTTATTAATCAAGAGGGTATTGAGCGCAAAGCAAGTCTTGAGAACGGAGTGCTGAGCACAGCTAATTCTTCCTTGATATTCGATATGATTACTGCCCAACCAACAGAACCGCACATGGTGGGGCCTGCTTTTGAACCACATGCACAGGGCTTTATTTACGCCTACAGTGAATTAGCGTCAGCCACTTCTGTATCCTCGCAAATAGAAGCGCATAACAACTTAGTGAAAAGCTGTGTCGCTTGTCATATGAACTTTTGCCAAGGTCCTATTTCAAGGATTGAAAAACTCTACATACCATAGTGTCTAGTGCAAGCCCAAGACACATCAAGACTTCCGCTGATGGGAGCTTGACACTTTGGGTTCCCAAATTAGACGAGTACTACCATAGCATTCATGGAGCACTTACCGAAAGTCAACATGTTTTTATCAATGCTGGATTAAAATCGCTGGCGCTCCCGGAAGTTCGCGTTTTAGAGGTTGGATTAGGAACTGCCCTAAACGCTAGACTGACCCTTGAACAAAAAGGGAGTACTCTAATTCACTACACAGCTCTTGAAAAGTTTCCGTTATCCACGGAAGAAATTGATCTTATAGCACGTTCTAATATGCAACAGGAAGGACTAATCCTTCGTTGTGAACCGTTTGTGCCGACTGAGCTTATACCAGGATTTCATTTTGAATTGATCACTACTGATCTTAGACTCTTCGACAGCGAGGAATCCAGCTTTGATCTTATCTATTTTGATGCCTTTGCGCCAAGTGCACAGCCTGAGCTCTGGACGGACGAAGTCTTTGAAAAGATGTTTAAAATATTAGCTAAAGGTGGCTGTTTGGTTACCTACTGTGCAAAAGGAGTCGTAAAGCGATCTATGAAAGCTGCAGGTTTTGAAGTCGAACGGCTGCCTGGACCTCCTAGAAAACGAGAAATGACGCGCGCATGGAAAAGATGATCAAATTCAACGCCCGTTGCTACGCTTTGATTATATCTAATCAAGGAAGACTTTTGGTAATGAAAGAGCTCTGGCAGGGAGTCAGTCTGCAAAAACTTCCCGGAGGAGGACTAGAATTAGGCGAGGGGCTCATAGAATGTTTAGACCGGGAAATCAAGGAGGAATTCAAGCTTTGGTCACCATTAGATTGGTCACATTTTTATATTCCTACTCATGCGTTTTCCTCTAGGTTTAAGCCTAACGAACAGCTGCTTCTGAATTATTTCATCGCTAGCAACCTCGTAAATGAGGAAGATTGGGCTATTATAGACCATGACCCAAATTTAATAGAAATGATTTGGCTTCCACTCGAAGCTAAGCAAGCTTCATGGTTTTCACTCGAGTCAGATCGCGCGGCATTTTTAAAGTTAGTGAGACTAAAAACCCAATCTTAAGCCAACTACTTCAGCGAGTTTGTTGTAGAGTTGTTCCGGTTTTTTAGTTCGCCAATTCCATTCATCTAACTCACCACCGAGTACAAAGAATTGGT
>CAJJCK010000123.1 GCA_905182675.1 uncultured Cryomorphaceae bacterium
GATTCTTGTACGCTCTACATAAGGTCCAACCGGAATAGAAAAACCATTCGCATCAGATTCAAATGTTGAAGTAGTACTTGTATTTGTAAAACCTGAAATGAAGTAGATACCGGCAAAACGTTCTTGATTTAAACGAAACATTGATTGCTGGGTTCTGTACCATCTTTTAGAGGCCTCTAACCGCACGAACATTTTGGTCATTACATGCACACCGTTCCACGTATAACTGCGGAAACTATTTTCATTTCCAAAATAACTGTGGTTCATGAGAATCCAACCGGAATGTTGATTCCTGTACTCTATACCAGCGTCAATATATCCAAACGGTATCGTCAAGGGGTTCGCCCTAACTACTAGAGACGGCACATTGGCTTTAAATCGATCTAGAGTCAATATCCCTGGAGTAACTACCCGAGGAGGAGTCGAATAGCTTTCTGATGTCCCATCAGCTTTGATTATCGACTGGGCGGATAACATGTTCACAGAAAGCAGTAGGGAAAATACGATCGGATATTTCATCTTTCTATTTTTTGTCTTTAACTACCTGAGTGGCATGAAAGCCTTGGATTTCACTCCGGGGAATGTAAACCACCTTTTTCGTTACGAAAAAATCATCTTCAAAATGATCTTTTAGTGAGGAAAGTCTGGCTTTAATTGGCCCCAATTCTTCCGCTAAATCCCCTCCTTTTAAAGAAAAAAGTCCATTAATTCTTAGGGGATCGGAGTTTTTCTTTGTGACTCGGCCCTTCACCCATGGTATAAATTTCTGTATGTGTGAAACGGCTCTTGAAACTACAAAATCGTACGTATACTTCAACTCTTCAGCGCGTTTCTGCTCGGCCACCACGTTTTCTAAAGCCAACCCTTGAACGACGGCGTCAACCACTTTTATCTTCTTACCTATAGAGTCCACCAAGTGAAATTGGGTTTCCGGAAAAAGAATCGCTAGCGGAATCCCGGGGAAACCTCCGCCTGTACCTACATCTAAGATGGTCTGACCGGGCAGAAAAGAATACACCTTTGCGATGGCTAAACTATGGAGTACGTGCTTCACATAGAAGGACTCCATATCCTTGCGACTAATCACATTGATTTTACTATTCCATTCTTCATACAAGGGTTGAAGTTGGGTGAATTGGTCGCGTTGCTTCTCCGTCAAATCAGGAAAATGCTTAAAAATGAGTTCTACAGTATACATAGGGCAAAGATAACCTAGGGAGTGGTACTTTTGTCATTCATGAAATTCATACTTGAACATACCGACCCAAAGAGTTCTGCAAGAGCAGGAACACTACGTACAGACCATGGCGATATTCAAACGCCCATATTTATGCCGGTAGGTACTGCGGGAACCGTCAAAGGGGTGCACACTAGGGATTTAAAGGAAGACACTAAAGCACAAATCATACTTGGCAACACCTACCACCTCTATCTAAGGCCAGGTACCTCCATCTTAAAAGAAGCAGGAGGACTCCATAAGTTTAATGGTTGGGATGGCCCAATCTTAACAGATAGTGGAGGTTACCAAGTATATAGTCTAGCCAACCAACGCAAGATTAATGAAGACGGTGCACTTTTCAGGAGTCACATAGACGGTGGCAAACATTTGTTTACGCCGGAGCGCGTCATGGATATACAAAGAGAGATTGGTGCAGACATCATCATGGCTTTTGACGAATGTCCTCCATATCCGAGTACTTATGAATATGCCAAAAACAGCATGCACATGACCCATAGATGGCTCGACCGATGTGTGAACAGATTAAATGAAACTACACCCTTATACGGCTATCAGCAAAGTCTATTTCCCATCATTCAAGGCTCAACATATGAAGACTTGAGAAAGCAAAGTGCCGAATATATTGCAAGCAAAAATGCAGATGGCAATGCGATAGGTGGTTTAAGCGTTGGGGAACCTGCAGAGGAAATGTACAAACATGCTGCCGGAGCTTGCGCCATTTTACCCAAAGACAAACCACGTTATTTAATGGGTGTAGGGACACCTGCGAATATTTTAGAAAATATCAGTCTAGGGATTGATATGTTTGACTGTGTCATGCCAACGAGAAATGGCAGAAACGGTCAAATATTTACCAGCGAAGGAATTATTAACATACGAAACAAAAAGTGGGAAAATGTCCACGAGCCATTAGATCCTAATGGAACGAGTTACGTAGACAACAGTTATACCAAGGCCTATGTCAGGCATCTCACCAAAAGCAAAGAAAGTCTCGGTGCTCAGATAGCCTCGCTTCATAACATACGTTTCTACCTATGGCTGGTCGAAGAGGCTCGAAAGCATATTATTGACGGTGACTTTGCAACTTGGAAAAATCAAATGGTACCTAAACTAGAACGTAAACTATAACGCCTTGCAAAAACTAGATTGGTACATATTGCGCAAATTTATGGGGAGCTTCTTCTTAACGATGATTCTGATCCTTGCCATTGCTATAGTTTTTGACATAAGTGAAAAAATTGATGACTTTCAGAATGGTGCGACCATGAATGAAATAGTCTTTGATTACTATATCAATTTCATTGCATTCTATGGCAATCTGTTTAGTGCATTAATCCTATTTATATCGACCATTTGGTTTACCTCACGTATTACATCAAATTCCGAGGTCGTGGCAGTATTGACCTCTGGGACAAGCTTCAACAGGTTCTTGAGACCTTATTTTATTGGTGCGACCATCATATGTTTGTTGTCCTTAACACTGAATCATCTGCTTGTCCCACACACCAATATCAAGAGAATTGCCTTTGAAGAAAAGTACATTACCGGTGTTTCGCGACCGATCAATCAAAAAGTACATCGGCAGGTTCTTCCTGGGCATTATGTCTACTTCGAGACCTATTCAGGACAGAGGCAAAGTGGTTACCAGTTCACTTATGAGGTTTTCGATTCACATAGATTGGCTTCAAAATTATCTGCCGATTTTGTTCGACTCGATACCGCAACTGGTCAATGGCGACTGGACAACTTTCGACTGAGGACCCTAGACTCGTTAAACAACGAAGTCATTTTAACCGGTAGAAGAATGGACACAACATTGGCCTTCACTTCAGAGCAAATCGCGCCCAAGCTTAGTTCCATAGCCACGATGAATAGTAACGAATTAAGTAGATTTATTGAACAAGAAGAGGTCACTGGAAATGAGAACATTGCCTCCTATCAAATGGAAATGCAACGCCGAACGTCTTACCCGGTAAGTTCCTATGTGTTTGTGCTGCTGGCGGTTTCTCTAGCAACTCAAAAAAGACGAGGTGGATTAGGTATCAATATAGCTATTGGTCTCATCTTGTGTGCTGTTTATGTGTTCGCTATGCAAATCTCCCAAACCTTTGCTGCTACTGGCCTGCTAAGTATTGACAAAGGTCTTGGTAGCGCATTATTGTGGGTGGGAATTCAACCCGCTGAATTTGCCATCTGGATACCAAATTTACTCTTCGCCGGAATTGCCATTTGGAGATTCTCTAAAGCTCCTAAATAACGCAAATGCAAACTCATATAAAAGACCAGATTAACCTTCACTTTATTGTGTTCGTATGGGGATTTACTGCCATACTAGGGAAATTCATTTCCATAGATGCCTTGGCACTTGTCTTTAACCGTACAGCGATAACCTCTGTCGCAATTGGCTTATACTTACTATTCAGAAGGAAATCATTTAAAGCCAATTCAAGGGACCTCCTATTTATGTGGCTTTGCGGAGTATTGATCGCCGTGCATTGGATCACCTTTTTTGGGGCTATTAAAATCGCGAACATCAGCATCACGTTAGCTGGCATATCTACTGGAGCCTTATGGACTGCACTACTCAACCCCCTACTAACCAAAAGTAGAATCGATTGGACAGAGCTTGGACTTGGGTTACTGGTCATATTGGGTATTGTTATTGTGTTTTATGAAGAGCCAAGTTCGGCCAGTTTGGAGCGCTATAACATAGGCTCATTCAGCTTTACAAACTTTCAGATCGGCCTTATTATCGCCTTATTCAGCGCGATGTTGAGTGCTTCTTTTAGTATTTTAAATAAACAACTAGTTTCGCGTTATCCTCGACCCATTCAGGTCACTTTTTGGGAACTTACATTCGCATTTCTCTCCATACTGATCTACCAATTATTTTTTGGTACAAATACCTTGACGAGTCTCTGGGCCAGCTCCTATTCGGATTTAGCATTTCTCGCGATTCTAGCACTACTGTGCACCGCCTATCCATTCATAAAGAGTGTAGAATTACTAAAGCGAATGTCACCCTTTTCCGTAATGCTCGCAATCAACCTAGAACCTGTGTATGGCATATTACTCGCGGCACTCTTTTTCGGAGCTACAGAAAGTATGAATCCACAGTTTTATATTGGGGTAGTCATCATTTTAACCACGGTCATTGCCAACGGAATAATAAAGGCACGAAAAAGGCAGAACCTCTCCTAAGGTTTTGGTAATTTGCATGACTTGAAACAATTCTTACTATGGAATATTTGTCATTTGAAAAACCTCTCGAAGAACTTGAAAATCAGCTTACTAAAGCTCATGAGCTTGCTGATGAAACAGGTGTAGATATGGCGAAAACCATTACTGATATACGTCAAAAAATCGACGACGCTAAAAAAGAAATCTACAGCAACTTGAATGCATGGGAACGCGTACAGCTATCCCGTCATCCTCAAAGACCCTACACACAAGCTTATATTTCATCTCTCACGGAAGGAGACTTCATAGAACTTCACGGTGATCGTGGGGTGAAAGACGATAAAGCAATGATTGGTGGTTGGGGTCAAATTGGCGACCAGACATGCATGATCATAGGGCAACAAAAAGGAGTCAATACCAAAATGCGCCAATACCGGAATTTTGGTATGGCCAACCCGGAAGGCTACCGCAAAGCGTTGCGATTAATGAAACAAGCAGAGAAATTCGGTCGCCCCGTAGTTACCCTCATTGATACGCCCGGAGCTTTCCCAGGACTTGAAGCAGAAGAGCGTGGACAAGGTGAAGCTATTGCTAGAAACATCATGGAAATGTCTAGACTAAAAGTACCTGTCATTTGTATCGTTATAGGCGAAGGTGCTTCAGGTGGTGCTATTGGTATCGGCGTTGGTGACAAAGTTCTTATGTTAGAGAACACCTGGTACAGTGTGATTTCTCCAGAGAGCTGTTCTTCTATTTTATGGAGGTCATGGGACTACAAAGAAACTGCGGCAGAAGTTTTGAAGCTTACAGCGGCAGATATGAAAAAAAATGGGCTCATAGATGGAATCATTAAAGAACCGTTAGGAGGTGCACATGCAAATCCAGATGCCACGTTTGAAATTGTCAAGAGAGAAATCATAAAACACATCAAAGCGCTGTCTAAACTCAATCCTGAAGAACGCGTAGAAAAACGTATGGAGAAATTCTTCAATATGGGTGTCTACGCTGAATAAACTAAAAATGGAAGATCCTCAATACAACAACGCTAGCGCGCCCAAGAACCAAGGACGTAGTGCCAATCTAACTGCAGGTGGTAGAGTGCCTCCGCAGGCCATAGATTTGGAAGAAGCTGTATTGGGCGCTCTATTGATTGATAAAAATGCCTTGTCGAAAATTATCGATATCCTTCATCCCGATGCATTTTATAAAGACCAGCACAAACACATTTTCAAGATAATAACTCATCTTTTTGGGGACAATCAACCTGTAGACATCTTAACGGTAGCAGCAGAACTACGAAAAGATGGATCAATGAAGAAAGCAGGAGGAGAATCCTTTCTGGCTCAATTATCTCAGAAAGTCAGTTCTGGTGCACACATTGAATATCACGCCAGAATTGTTCTTCAAAAGCATATCCAACGAGAACTTGTCCGCATTTCTTCGGAAATAATAGAAAGTGCTTTCGATGAAACAACGGATGTTCTCGAATTACTTGACCAGGCAGAACAAAAGCTATTCGAAGTCGCTCAAGGTAACCTCAAGCGTAATTACGAAAGTGCAGAAGAGCTGATACGTAAGGCTATTGACAAGATTGAGACCATTTCCAAGCAGGAAGGTTTATCGGGTGTTCCTTCCGGATTTGCGGCATTAGATCGTGTTACATCAGGTTGGCAGCCTTCTGATTTAGTTATTCTTGCCGCTCGTCCTGGGATGGGTAAAACAGCCTTTGTGTTGTCTATGGCAAGAAACATGGCTGTAGATCACGGTAAGAAAGTCGCTGTCTTTTCGCTAGAAATGTCCTCTGTTCAGCTCATAACGCGTATTATTTCTTCTGAAACAGGATTGAGCTCCGAGAAATTAAGAAGAGGAGACTTGACAGATCGCGAGTGGAACGTACTCACCTCAGGTGTAAAAGACCTAGAGAAAGCGAGCTTATATATTGACGACACACCGGCACTCTCTGTTTTTGACTTACGAGCGAAGGTCCGTCGTTTAGCGTCTACCCAGGGACTTGACTTAATCGTTGTCGATTATTTACAATTGATGACCGTTGGCGGATCAAAATCACAAGGAAACCGCGAACAAGAGATCTCCACCATTTCGAGGTCATTGAAAGCTATTGCGAAAGAACTTAACATCCCGGTTATAGCACTGTCTCAACTTTCACGGGCCGTTGAAACAAGATCCACATCAAAGCGTCCTCAACTGTCCGATCTTCGTGAATCAGGAGCAATTGAGCAAGACGCCGATATTGTAAGTTTCATTTATCGTCCAGAGTATTACGGAATTGAAGAATGGGAAGATGGAGAAGCCTCAAGTAATCAAGCAGAAATCATTATAGCGAAGCACCGGAATGGTTCTTTGGATGACGTTAGACTCCGCTTCATTGGTGAACTTGCTAAATTCTCTGATCTAGATCAAGGAAGTACGATGATGATGGAAAGTAAAATGAATGATGGCTCAAGTAAGGGGAATAGCGGCTTTAAGAAAGATGAGGGTGGTTATACAAATTTACCAACGCCAAGCTTAGACGGCGGAGATGTACCTTTTTAATTGGTTGATGGAATGATGACTCTGAAATCCTTCGTAATTCTAGTCTTTATTCAGTTTCTACCCCACTTTAGCACTGCCCAAATCTTAATCCCAATGGATGACGATGGACAATCGGATCATTTAAAAGCCTACGGATTGGTCTATGAAGCTATCGCGCTTGGTTACGACTGTCATTGGCTTTTGAACTACAGAGGAGGGTCGTTTGCTATTCTAAATGGAGATCAAGAAATCATCAAAAAATCCTTGATAAAAGGGGTGTCCTACGAAGTCACGAGTGCCAGTGCTCTTGTGGCATTAATTAGTGATTTACAAAGCCCTAATAACAATACCAATTCACTTCCACTAGAGAAGGTTCCTGAAATTGCCGTTTATTCACCATCAGGAAAACAACCCTGGGATGACGCTGTTACGCTCGTCCTTACCTACGCGGAAATTCCATTTACGACCATCTACGATCAGGAGATTATACATGGTGACCTACAGCTGTTTGACTGGCTCCACTTACACCACGAGGATTTTACTGGGCAATACGGTAAGTTTTACAACACCTATAGAGATGCTGCCTGGTACATCAACCAGAAATCAAGTTATGAAAGCGCCGCAAGGCTCATGGGTTATAACAAGGTGAGCACACAGAAATCCGCAGTAGCTCAAACTATTTCGAATTATGTGGCTGATGGAGGATTTCTATTTGCCATGTGTTCTGCTACAGATTCTTATGACATTGCCCTTTCTGCAGCACACACGGACATATGCGAGAGTATGTTTGACGGAGACCCTATGTCACCGGGAGCACAATATCAATTGAACTATACCGAATGCTTTGCTTTTAAAGATTTTAAACTCGTAACGAATCCACTGCGTTATGAATACTCAGACATTGATATTACCGATCAACGAGTAAGAACAATGAAGGAAGAGAAGGATTATTTTGAACTCTTTGATTTTTCAGCCAAATACGACGTCATTCCAACTATCCTTGTTCAAAACCATAGCGATTTAGTCCGTAGCTTTTATGGTCAAACGACAGCATTCAACGTAAATACCATTAAGCCATCCACCACGATTCTGGGAACAAACATTATTGACGGTGCAGCGCGGTACATTCACGGTGCTTATAAAAAAGGTTATTGGACCTTTTACGGCGGCCATGATCCTGAAGATTATCAACATCGTGTTGGAGATGACCCAACAACATTAGATGATTACCCGAACAGCCCAGGATATCGGCTGATTTTAAACAATATTCTATTTCCAGCGGCTAAAAAACCACCACAAAAGACCTAATTGAATAGCGTCCACTTAGCGCTCAATTGAATACCTCTGTCCATTCTTGGAACAGTGCCATAAGCATAATATGTGTAAGGAAATAAGCCTTCGAGTGCGTTAACTACTCTAACAGCACCAACAAACCCGTCTATTCTAGCTTCAAAAAACACATTGGCCCATGGATATCTGCCTGATATTGATTCTTGCTGTAAACTCCAAAGTGGAACACCACCTAAATAATCCGGGGCATAAAACGCATCTTCCATACTTAGGTCAAATCCTGACCTCAATTGAAACTTATCTCCAATGGATGTCGCGTAAAAACCACCTACTCTTCCACCCCAAAAAGGGATGGAGAAGCCACCTTCACCAGTCTTAGAAGCACTGTAACCCTGAACCACAAGGTTCCATCCTTCACGATTAGAAGTAACACCAGCTTGAATCCTGCCATAGAAACCGTCATATAGGTTTAACTCACTAAAGTCGCTTAGGTAACGCATGCCATTGTAGTGGATACCCCGTAAGGAAAGCTCATACCTCCATTTATCACCATGCTGCCAATCCATAGCAACCTCATTTTTCACATATGCCTTATCAAGGTTTCTAAAATCATACGAATATCCATAGGAGTCTTCCCAACGATACATCTTGGATTGATATATAAAGTCCCAATACAATGATAATTGCGATGTCGGCAACGAAACAATTATTTCGGACCTACCGTCGAGAGAACCCGAGTTGTAACCCAGAACATTAAAGTGATAATCTCCTTTTAACCGCGAAGAGGGTCTCACTATTTTAGTGAACTGCAACCTACTCCTTAAGAAAAGTGAGTTAGCACTTTTAAAGACAGCTCCCACATTAACAGAATCTGTTCTAAATGAGTCCCAACTACCTACGTCACTATAATAGCGCTCTAACCCCAAACTGACTGAAGGTCGAAAATTCCAACCCCACACTGTTAGATCGTTCCACTCTATTTTAGAACTCATTGAGATTAATCCTACAGTGTCATCGTAAAACAACAACTTCTCCTTTATCGTGGGAGTCACCTCAGTAGAATCCCAGAAATACTCATTAGCACTCCTGCTGTTAGACGCCATCCAACTGCTGCCATTTATATTAACCGAAGCTGTGATTTTATCCGACCAATTTCGAGCGAACTCAACCAAGAAGTTTTCCTCAGTATATTCCCCAGTGGGATCATTAACACTGAAATTAGTACGAAGTGTAGGAATATTTGTCTCAAAGTAATCTGGCTGAGCCAATCCACCATTTTGTCCTGTCTTACGCTTGAAATAAGAGACTGTAAACCTGTCCGTTCCTTTAAGCCGCGTATTAGAAACTAGGGAAAGGTTCAGCTCATGACCATCAGCACCTTCATTGCGATAAACACCCAAAGAATTCATGCGAGAATAATCCAAATATAGCTGTTGCGAAGAATCTACTGGAGAAAGAGATTGAATACCGAATAATTGACCACCACCAAAACCACTTCTATAATATAAATTGGACAACGGAACGTTTGCCGAGTGTGACAGCGGCATCGTCT
>CAJJCK010000124.1 GCA_905182675.1 uncultured Cryomorphaceae bacterium
CAGAATAGTAACGATGTTTCACCAAAGCCTTGAAGCCATGTACTTAATTGATAAAACCACGTACTGTCTTGGAGTGTTCCTGCTAATGCCAAACCTCCACCAAACAATAGTAATATCCCCCAAGGAAGTTTAGTGGTGTCACTCCAATCTAAAAGTGCTTTTTTAGATCCAGTACCTACAGAAAACAGGAGCAACGCAGCCATTAACGATATACCGGTATCTGTCCAATTAATTTCCGTAAATACTTGTCCTAAATAAGGACGTACGATCCAAAGAACGGCTGTCGAAACAAAAATAATTCCCACTTTTTTCTGTTCAATATTCAATGGACCAAGCTTGGCCCATTCTTCCTTGAGCCAAATAGACGTTTGACGTTCCTGATCCTCATTCAGTTCAGAATCTGACAGTCCACGCCGCAGCAAGAAAAAAGCAGTGAGACCTAATACCACAGTTGCTGTCAAGCCAATAGGTAACCATTCAATGAATCCAATTTCACGATCGAGTCGTTCACTAAGAAATCCTGCGAAAATCAAATTTGGTGGCGTACCTATAAGCGTAGCCATACCCCCAATATTAGCTGACCAAGCGATACTTAATAAAATAGGTCGAGAAAGAGATTCTGATTTCTGTTTTGGTAAAACTGCTAAAACACTCGTGGCAATAGGGAGCATCATTATTGAAGTTGCCGTATTAGAAATCCACATGGACATAAATCCTGTACTTATCATAAATCCCGCCAATAAGCCGTGGTCCTGGGTACCTGTTTTATTTAAGATCCACAACGCAATTCGGTAATGTAGGGCCGTTTTTTCCAACGCTAAAGCCAATACAAAGCCACCAAAGAACAAATACACCAAAGGATGGGCATAAAACGCACCCAACGACTTAGCCTCTGCTATACCAAGCAAGGGAAACATCAAAAGGGGCAAGAGCGCTGTGACCGCGAGATTCACTGTTTCCGTCATCCACCAAAGTAGCATCCAAACGGCTATTCCGAGCAACCAATATTCAGTTTCAAACTGACCCCAAGCGGCAAAAATAATTGCAGTTACAGGACCTAAGAGACGGATGATACGTGTACTTTTGTTCATGAAAATAGCTGATATGAAATTGATTTTTGCCACACATAATCCCGGTAAGTTACAAGAGGTAAAGGAATTATTGGCTCCAAAATATGAGGTAATTGGGTTAACCGAGTTAAATGACCACGAAGACATTCCTGAAAACGAATCTACACTTGAAGGAAATGCACTTGTTAAAGCCCGTGCCATCTGGGAGAAATACCAATTATCATGTTTTTCAGATGACACAGGTCTAGAAATCGATGCTCTTCATGGTGCACCTGGCGTATTAAGTGCGCGTTATGGAGGAATAGAAAAAGATCCAGACTTAAATATGGACAAAGTACTTGCGGAGTTATCCGATGTTGAATTAAGAACGGCACAGTTCAGAACGTCCATTGCATTAATTATAAACGGACAAGAGCAACTTTTCCATGGCGTGGTAAAAGGCACCATACGTAAAAATAGGTCTGGTGGCGATGGGTTTGGATATGATCCAATTTTTCAACCTGACGGCTATCAGACAACTTTTGCTGAAATGAGTAATTCAGCGAAAAACAAAATAAGCCATAGAGGTATGGCCATAGCTGCACTAGTTGAATTTCTCAAAGAATAAAAATAAGTGCTTACTCGTTGTCTAAGTCTTCTAATCGCGAGAAAAAACTAAAATTAACATTACCATAGCGACGCTGCTCCAAAAAGCCTGGTAAATGACTGAGGTCAGTCTCATCACTATGTTCTATGACGGCACTACCCTCTGGAGACAGCATACTCCGCTCTATAATACTTCGAGCTAAGTCCTCGTAAAACTCATAGTCATACGGTGGATCAGCAAAAACGATGTCATAGGAAGTGGAACTGCGCTGGACCCATTTTAAACAATCCGCTTGTACCGTCTGAATTTGAATACCTAGCTCCTCAGAAGTTTTAGCTATAAATCTGGTACAGTCTTTACTGATATCCACTGCGGTTAAGGCTACGACGCCCCTAGATGCAAATTCATAGCAAATGTTACCTGTACCGGCAAACAGGTCTATAATCCTAAGATCTTCAAAATAGAATCGATTGCTTAGAATATTAAAAAGACCCTCTTTACCAAAGTCTGTAGTTGGGCGCGTTGGAAGATTTTTTGGGGCAATGATGCGCTTTCCTCGCCATTTTCCACTTACTATTCTCATAATCTTAAAATTGTGGCGAAAGCAGTAGCATCCCATGGTCCAAAAGCACTACTCTTTTGCCCCCATTCTTTACTCTTAAATAAATGTACATCACCAAAATATGGTGATATAAACTCTAAATATCCAGCAGCCTGTGTACCACTTAATTCTATTTGTAAGGATTTCCTGTCCCAATTCAACTGTTCAGAAGCATTGGCAATATGATATAAAAGCTCGTCTTTGTTCTCACAAGGAAATGAGTTGACCAATTCCCAAACTTTCCCTTGTCCTGCCATGATTAAAACAGTAGAGCCAAACAAGTGAATCCACATTTTGGGTTTTGAACTAAGGGTTATACGCTCCATTTGAGCCAACCAATTATGACGAACCTCTAACCCATCGGATTTTAATTGGTCCAAAATCAACGGATCGACAAAGGCGTGAACCTCCATAGAAAGGGCTTTACTTTGAAAGATAGAATTCGCTTGAGCTCCCAAAGCATGGGTTGTCCATTCCGTATTATCACCTCGAAATTCAGTAGGTAAAATAACCGCAGAAGGTGCCTCCACCGTCAAAATTATTTGCTTCGGTCTTACAGGAAAAGAAACCAATAAATCGTCGACAGCCGTCCGGGTAAGTTCTTTACTGGGTATGAATCCTGATAAGTAAAGCTGTCTAGTGGTTTTATTTCGTACCAAAAAAGAAAGTCCATCCTGCTCAAGCAGAATGGACAATGTGCTTTCCTCGGCCTTCGCGTTTTGGAAGGCTGGGTCTATATTATTCTGCTTTACAGTAAGAGTTCTCGTAGTTACCACTAATTGTAGGTTCAGTTAAGGAGCCAATAGTCAAGGTCTTGCTAGCATCTTTGCTATAGGCTTGCGGAAAATCCTTAGCAATATCAGCAAAAATTACGTCGTATCCAGCAGTAACCTCGAAGGTCGCAACATCTACGCCATTTTTCGTGATTTCACTAGCGTCCATTGCAAACGTAGAGTCTGTCCCTGAGATGGTCATTAAATTACTCGCAATAAAACCTTCTCCAAAGAGCTGCATTCCAACCTGCTCTTTTCCTAGAACACGGATAATTACAGAATCTTTGCTCATATCCTTCTGGTATATTCTGTCGTAGTACATGAAATTAGTGTCCTTGCGCTCGATAATACTGATGTAACCCGTGTCTACAAAACCTACCAACTCTATTATGGATGAACAAAAACCTCCGTTTTCACTTTTGTAAGCCAGTTGAGCCTCACGAATATTTTCTAACTGTTCCGTTACATCACATAATCTCACACGCTCAATGCGCTGAAATTTAATAGGTTGCATGATGCTTTTGTAAATGCGTGTCGTTAAATACGCTGAGAGTAGAATAAGAACTACTTTAATTCCGAGTTGTACCTTTGAATTCATGGGCTAAATCAACATTAATGCGCTCAAAACTACAATAATTTTCAATTGCTCGCACCTCAAAACACATACTCTGACTTAAAAGGATTTTTTCCCTTTGATCCAACGGAGGATCAAGATGCGTTATTACGTAAACTCGCCGTCTATCTTAGTATTAAACGTATGATGCCGGAG
>CAJJCK010000125.1 GCA_905182675.1 uncultured Cryomorphaceae bacterium
ACCTTGGCCTAATCTTAATATTGAGACAAAGTCCAAGCGCTCTAGGGACAATACATTTCATCCTTCCCCACATAGATTCGCAAGTCTTTTAGCTGCTGAAATATTAGAGGCAAATGAGGCCTATCCAGAAGCTGATCTTTTGAACAAAGTAACCGTGCAGAGTTTTGATTCCAGGACGCTACGCGAGTTTTTAAGAATGCATATTGGCGTTAAGCTTTGCTTACTAGCGGAACAAGATGGAGATGCTG
Organism: uncultured Cryomorphaceae bacterium; assembly: GCA_905182675.1. Classification (GTDB taxonomy): domain Bacteria; phylum Bacteroidota; class Bacteroidia; order Flavobacteriales; family Schleiferiaceae; genus UBA10364. The sequence goes on from CAJJCK010000125.1 coordinate 249, forward strand.
AGGCGCAGATGGACAAAATGGGGTTCCCCGTAGACATTTACAGTCCTGAGCACAGTCTCGTGACGAGAGAACTCTTGAGTTGGTGCCATTTCAGGGGAATCCGAGTTATTCCATGGACCGTGAATGATCTTGCTAGAATGCAAGAACTGATCGACATGGGGGTAGATGGATTAATATCTGATTATCCTAACAAGTTCAGCCTACTTGTTTATTGACCTGAGTTATTTAGCACGTTGAACACGTGAGATACCCTCTCTAGAACCCGCATGAGATGGATTGTAACTGAGTGCTTCGCGGTAATCAGATTCAGCCTTAGACATATCCCCTAGTAATTCAAAACAGTATCCGCGTCCATATAGCGCTCGGTGATTGATTGGCTGAATTTCTAAGGCTTGATTGAAATAGTATCGTGCCTCACCAGGAAGCTCCAACTGTAAATGAATAAAACCTAGATTGAACATAGATTCTATATCAGTAGGATCTAATTGCGTGCATTTTGTAAAATCCTCTAAGGCACCGTTCCAATCTTGTTTACCTAAATAATACATGCCTCTGTTGTATAAACTCATTCTATTCACCGGGTTCAATTCAATCAATCGATTAAAATATCCAATGGCCAACGGACTGTCAATAGCACTGTATAAAACACCGCACATATCCAACGCCTCTGCATAATCTGGGGCTATATCAATCGCTTTCTGGAACCAGGAGATCGCCATGAGGGTATCACCTACTGCATCACGCATTAAAAGTCCTTTCAAAAAATGCGCTTCAGGGTTTTTTGGATCTAATTCTAATACACGATCGACAAGCACCGCACTTTTTTCGAACTCAGTAACCACATGATAGAGCTGCGCCATTTTGAGTCGGCAAGGGACATAAGTAGGGTCTAAGGCCATACATTTCGTCCAAGCATCTCTACTTTGTCGAGTCTGGTTTGTTGCAAAACCTAAATCACCTAACAACTCCAGAGCAACTATACGTGAGCTGTCCATGGATAGAATGGCAGAAACATCTGCTTGAGCATACTTCAGATTCTGTTGTCTCAAATAAATCCGAGCACGCGACTCTAACACGTCAAGGTTATTAGGATCATCTCTGATCAAACCATTTAAGCTGTCTAATGCAACTTGAGCTTTAGAAATTGGTACTTGAATTTGATCCGAACTTCGGTCCTCCTTAACAGGAGAAGGTGATTCCGACGTTTGACAAGACGCTGCACCTAGGGCAATAATGAATAGAAATATTTGAACTTGTTTCATATGTCAAAAATGGGGTAAAAAAAAAGCCCCGCCAAGTGGCGGGGCTCTGAATAACTTGAAAGAGTATTTCTTAGAAGTTGTAACGTATGGAAGCGTTCCAAGTACGTCCGAAACCAAACCATACAGAATTGGCGGTATTAATTCCATTCCAAGTAGCATCACCTTCTTCGGCATGGATACTTGTATTAGATTCTGCAATGTAAGTAGCGTCTAACAAGTTGTTAATGTTAACACGTACTGTCCACTTATTCAAGCGAGTTGTCGCACCAAGATCAAGTAAGCCATAAGAAGGAAGCTTCACAGCACCTCTATTGTCTGGAGCATAGAACTCATCATCAACAATAGAGAAATCAGCGTAAAGACCATCTACTAAGCGAAGGCCTAGATCGATACTTGTTGTCTTAGCTACTTTATAATCTGCACTAAAGTAAGCTGTAGTCTGAGCAGCATCACCCACTTTAGCGCCTTTAAGATAAAGAGTTCCCTCTCCTATCAAAGCTTGATTATCATCAAATAACTCTGCTGTAAAATCTTTTGTATATCTCCAGTCTCCGAAAGAAGTCATGGCTTTTAATCTCAATTTGTCCGTTGCCATGTAGTCAGCTTCAAACTCAATACCATTATGCTGTACATCAATGTTTCTAAACTGAGCCGTACCGTCAACACCGTTAGCATTACTTAAAGAAACCGTTTGGAAACGGTTACCCCATGATGTAGAATATGCATTTACGTTAATACGTAAGTTGTTTGCAGTATATCCGTAACCGAATTCAACAGATCTGATTTCCTCATTCTCTAGGTCTTCATTAATATCATTCGCATAGCTAGGGAATACTGCACCAAACTGAGCTTGACGAGAAATGAAACCAGCATTCATAAAGAAGTTAGAGGCATCCGTAGCGTTATAGTTTGCACCACCTTTTAAGTATCCACCTAGAAGATTAGCTGTCATTGAGATTGGATTTGATGGTTGGTCAAAGTAATCTTCGCGTTGGAAAGACTGGTTAGACAAGCCTGCCTGAAGTACTACGTTGTAGACATTGTCAGAATTGTATTCGACCAAACCGTTAAGTCCAGCCCAACCAACATTACCAACATTGTAATAATCAATCTTAGGACCATTCAAACCTGTACTACCGAATGGACTAGCCTCAATAGTTGTATTGATAATTTGACCATTTGAATTTTTATTACCCGTAGAATAATATCCATCCAGACCCATTAAATTATTCATCGTGCGGTAATGGAAACCCTTATAGCTTCTCAAATCAACACCAATAGAGGTTCTGAAATCACCAAACTGTCCTTCTAGGTTTGAAATAGCGCCAACCCAGTTATGAGAATTCATAGAAGCACGACGCACCAAAACAGCTCTGTTAACATTACTATCTTGGAAACCATTTGATCCTATCATTTGACCGGCAAATCCTGAAACATCACCAGTGTAGCCATCTGTTGTAGCTTGATTTGCAGCAACAATTGCATCGAAATTAATAGTACCGTCTGCGTTTCTTGAACCTTTACCGTCTTCAAGGTAGTGCTCCGTCAAATCCTTTCTAAAAGGAAGTATGTCTAGGTCGCTACTGTAGTAATTTTTACCACGAGGCCCCGTACCACCTCCACGTCCGGCAGAGCCGTAGAAAGAAGAAACTAGCTTAAGGTTATCTGAAATTTCCCAATCCCAGTTGATTGTTGCCAGTGGCTTGTTGTAGAAATTTCTACGCATAGAGAACTCTTCGATATTGCCGTCAGCATTAGTTCTGGTTCCACCATTTGAGTTCCATCTACGGTTGATTTCTCCACCGTCACCTTTAAAGCCGTCATCACCTGAGAAATTTTGATAATCGCGGATAGATACAAAAACATCTCTTTGGTGGTGCCATTGACCAGCGCCTAAAAAAGTAAAGTTTAAGCTATGATTAGAACCTTCTGGAGCATAACCTACAGCAGCGAAATAGTTAAAACCTTCACCTTGCGTATTATTGATATAGCCATTACCCATCCATCTACTTAACAGAAAAGATGAAGCCCAACCCTTGTCATTCTTACCAGTATTGTATACCGCAGAAGTTTTGAAATAACCATCGTTACCTGCACTCTGCGTTAGCGCACCGCCTTCTTTCTTGTCAGCTGCTCTAGTGAAGATACTTACCGTACCACCTACAGAGGGGACTGCTAATTTAGAAGCACCAAGACCTCTTTGTATCTGGATACCAGAAGCTACATCAGTTAAACCTTGCCAGTTTGACCAATACAATCTTCCGTTCTCCATGTCGTTTACAGGCTGACCGTTAATCAAGAACGAAGTGTTCGTTTGATCAAAACCTCTTAAAGAGATCCTTGAATCACCATAACCCCCACCTTGCTTGGTAGCGTAAACACCTGGAGTGGTATTCATAATTTCAGGAAATTCTTGATTTCCTACTTTCAGCGAAATCTCTGAAGGAGAGATCGTAGATACGGCTACCGGCGTTTGACGCGCAACAGCAATATCAATTACAGCTGAAGTCACAACAATTTCGT
>CAJJCK010000126.1 GCA_905182675.1 uncultured Cryomorphaceae bacterium
CGCAAGGATGTAACTGCAAGATGTTACGGTGGTGACATTTCTCGTAAACGTAAACTCTTAGAGAAGCAGAAAAAAGGAAAGAAACGTATGCGTCAACTAGGTAATGTTGAAATCCCTCAAAGTGCCTTCTTAGCAGTGTTAAGACTAGATGACTAAACGATGATCCCAGCTCTGAAGAGGAAATCTGGATTCCAATAACTGAAAAGACTAGTGTTTCAACTAAAAAAAGCCCTAAAGCTTAACGCTTCAGGGCTTTATATAAGAGCATCCGCCCTAAGGCGATGTTTGTTTTATTTGTTACTGCTTAAAGAAGCGAATAAGTAGTCTCTATTCATACGAGCAATATTCTCCAAAGAAATTCCCTTAGGACATTCCACTTCACAAGCACCTGTATTCGTACAGTTACCAAAGCCCTCTAGGTCCATCTGGTTTACCATGCTTAACACACGGTCTCTAGCCTCAGGTTGTCCTTGTGGCAATAGTGAGAACTGACTAACCTTTGCAGAAACAAACAGCATGGCTGAAGAGTTTTTACAGGTTGCTACACATGCACCACAACCTATGCAGGTCGCCGCGTCAAATGCTCTGTCAGCATCATGTTTAGGCACAGGAATTGAATTTGCATCAATCGTGTTACCAGAGGTGTTCACGGAAATATATCCTCCTGCACGTTGTATTCGATCAAACGAAGTGCGGTCTACCATCAAGTCCTTAATGACTGGAAATGCTTTTGCACGAAACGGTTCAATATAAATAGTATCGCCTGAGCTGAACTCACGCATATGTAACTGACAAGTAGTCACTTTACGACCGGGGCCATGTGCTTCTCCATTAATAAACAAGGAACACATACCGCAAATACCTTCACGACAGTCATGATCAAAAACAACGGGCTCTACACCTTTTTCGATGAGCTCCTCATTTAAAAAATCCAACATTTCAAGGAAGCTCATGTCATCCTCCACTCCTGAAATTGGATATGTTTTCATTTCACCCTTAGCTTCAGGGCCTGCTTGACGCCAGATTTTCAACGTTAAATCCATAGGATATTATTTGTAAGAACGAGTCTTCAATTCAACATTATCAAATACCAAGTTTTCTTCATGCAACTTGGCTTCTGCAGGCACACCAGTGTATTCCCAAGCAGAAACGAATGTGAAGTTTTCGTCATCTCGAAGCGCTTCACCTTCCTCACTACGGTATTCCTCACGGAAGTGACCACCACAACTTTCATTGCGTTCTAACGCATCCTTCGCCATTAACTCTCCTAACTCTAGGAAATCAGCAACTCGGCCAGCTTTGTCTAATTCTGGATTCATTCCTTTGGCAGAACCCAACACACGCACGTTGGAGTAGAACTCTTCGCGCAACGCTTGAATATCCTTAATGGCTTGTTCAAGACCTTCTTTATTACGTGCCATTCCTACTTCGTTCCACATGATTTTACCTAGACGCTTATGGAAAAAGTCAACAGATTTTGTACCATTAACACTCATGAATTTATCAGTACGGTCACGACAAATCATTTCGGCGTCCTCAAATTCTTTTGTGTCCGTAGGAATAGTGCCTGTGCGGATGTCCTTAGATAAAAACTCTCCAACAGTATACGGAGCTACGAAGTATCCATCAGCTAAGCCTTGCATTAAAGCAGATGCGCCTAGTCTGTTTGCACCGTGGTCAGAGAAATTTGCCTCACCCAACGCAAAACAACCAGGAATTGACGTCATTAAATTATAATCTACCCAGAGGCCGCCCATCGTATAATGAACTGCAGGATAAATCATCATAGGTGACTTGTAAGGGTTAGATGCCGTGATTTTCTCGTACATCTGGAAAAGGTTACCATACTTTCCTTCAACCACTTTCTCTCCTAATGCTTTAATTTCAGCATCAGAAGGATTAGTCAAACCTTTAACATGAGACTCTTCACGTCCGAAACGCATGATCGCTGCAGCAAAATCCAAGTATACTGCTTCACCAGTTTTGTTCACGCCATAACCTTCATCACAACGCTCCTTAGCTGCACGAGATGCCACATCACGTGGAACCAGGTTACCAAAAGCTGGATAGCGACGTTCTAAATAGTAATCGCGGTCTTCTTCTTTAAGATCTGTTGGATGCAGTTCACCGGCTCTGATTGCCGCTGCATCCTCTTTTTTCGCTGGCACCCAAATTCTACCATCATTTCGAAGTGACTCAGACATAAGTGTCAACTTACTCTGGTTTTCACCACTAACGGGAATACAGGTTGGGTGTATTTGTGTAAAACATGGATTAGCAACATACGCTCCCTTACGGTGAGCTTTCCATGCTGCGGTAACGTTCGATCCCATTGCATTTGTAGAAAGGAAAAATACATTTCCATAACCACCTGTACACAAAAGAACTGCATGGGCACTATGTCGTTCAAACTCTCCTGTTACCAAGTTTTTTGCGATGATACCTCGGGCCTTACCGTCAACCTTTACCAATTCCTGCATCTCATGACGAGCATACATTTTAACACGGCCTTTAGCGATCTGACGATTCAAAGCAGAGTATGCTCCCAATAACAATTGTTGACCAGTCTGTCCTTTAGCGTAAAACGTACGGCTTACCTGAACACCACCGAAAGAACGGTTATCAAGCATGCCGCCATAGTCACGAGCGAATGGAACACCCTGCGCCACACACTGGTCGATAATGTTTCTACTTACCTCAGCCAAACGATGAACGTTAGCTTCTCGAGAGCGGTAATCACCTCCTTTAATGGTGTCGTAGAACAAGCGGTGCACTGAATCACCATCATTCTGGTAATTCTTTGCCGCATTAATTCCACCTTGAGCCGCAATAGAGTGTGCACGACGTGGTGAATCTTGAAAGCAAACCGCCTTCACATTATACCCCATCTCTGCTAGAGATGCAGCAGCTGAAGAGCCAGCGAGTCCGGTTCCAACGACAATAACGTCCATTAAACGCTTATTGGCTGGGGAAACTAAAGGAATCTCGCCTTTGTGAGTTGTCCATTTATCGGCCAATGGGCCTGCTGGAATTTTTGAATCTAATGCCATAATGATTCTCGGATTATATGGATTGACCTGGTTGAACTACAAACAAGAAAATCGCCACTGCGATGAAACCTGCAGGAACAACCCATGCAAATGCACCCATCGCCTTCTTAATGATCGGAGTATATTTTGGGTGGTTAACGCCTAGGGTTTGGAACGCACTTTGTGCTCCATGACTCAAGTGAAAGGCCAACCCTAAAAGGGCTACCACATAAAAAGCAGTGTACCACCAATTCTCAAAAGCTGCTACAGTGATTGTCCATAAATCCTTGTACTCAACGCCATCCAACATATAGGTCGGAACATACCCGAAGTGCATCTCATACCAAAAGCTTCTCATGTGTATGACAATGAAGAATAAAGTCAATGTACCGAGTAAAGCCATTTTACGAGATGCCCATGATGCATTCGCCGATTGCTTTTCTTTTACATATTTAACAGGACGTGCAGCACGGTTTTGACGAGCAAGCATTAAACCATCTACCGTATGCAACAGTACCGCTAGGTAGGTAACATAAGACAAGATTTTCACTAAAGGGAACGTAGTCATGAATAAGCCATAAGCATTGAATGCCTGTCTTCCTTCTTCACCGGTTACAAATAACTGAAGGTTTCCAAGTAGATGACCTACAAGGAATGTACACAAGAATAAACCAGATACTGCCATCCAGTACTTGCGTGCGAGAGAAGAGCCAAAAAGCCCTTTTGATGTTGTTGCCATAAGCGAACTTAAAGTTTAATAGCCTAATTTTAGCAAGTCAAATTTACGGCACAGACTTTTGTAATGGCTGTATCTGCGACAAAAATCACTATAGAACTATTCTAAATTAAATTAGCTTCCGTGCATTATGAGATATCACAAACTTAACGGCGAATTATTTACAGAAAATCGAAGAAAATTCACTGACCTACTAAAGCCTAAATCTTTAGCTATATTCACGTCAAACGATGCCTACCCTACTAGTGCAGATGGACATTTACCATTTAAGCAACACAGTGATATCCTTTACTTAAGTGGGGCCGACCAAGAAGAAAGTATACTGGTATTATTTCCAGATGCACACAAAAAAGAACTCCGTGAGGTACTCTTTTTAAAAGAAACTAATGATCTGATTGCAGTCTGGGAAGGCGCGAAGTACTCCAAAGAAGAGGCCTTCGAAATAAGTGGAATACAAACCGTTTTCTGGTTGACCGATTTCGATCGTGTGTTCCATGAAATGGTAGTCAACTCGGAGCGTATCTACATGAACGGTAATGAACATTTAAGAGCCCACGTAGATACTGAATTACGCCATGATCGCATGAATAAGTGGATAAAAGAGACCTATCCAGCCCATGAGTTTGAACGGAGTCAGCCACTTCTTCATAGAGTTCGTGGTACGAAGAGTGAAAAAGAGATTGAGGTCTTACGAATGGCAGCAGCGGTCACTAAAAAAGGCTACGAGCGTGTACTTAAGTTTTTGAAACCAGGGGTGTGGGAATATGAACTCGAGGCAGAATTCATGCATGAGTTCTTAGTGAATAGAAGTCGTGGTTTTGCTTATACTCCAATCATTGCTGCGGGAGGTAATGCCAACGTACTGCACTATATCGAGAACAATGAACAGTGCAATGATGGTGACTTGGTACTGTTTGACGTAGGTGCTGAATATGGCAACTACACCTGTGATGTAACCCGCTGTTTCCCTGTCAACGGAAAATTCACAGCACGACAGAAAGAAGTTTATAATGCAGTTTTACGCGTTCATGATGGCGCCATTTCTATGCTGCGTCCAGGAATTATGCTTGATGTATTTCACCAACAAGTTGGGGATTTGATGACCCAAGAGTTATTGGCATTAGGATTGATTAGCGCTAAAGATGTCGAAAATCAAGACCCATCTTGGCCAGCCTATAAGAAATACTTCATGCATGGCACCAGCCACTACTTGGGTCTAGATGTTCATGACTATGGATTGTGGACTGTTCCTGTTGAAGAAGGCATGGTCTTTACCGTTGAGCCTGGCATCTATCTCCCTGAAGAGGGTATAGGTATCCGTATTGAAGACGACATCGTAATTACGGCAGATGGACACGAAAATCTAACTCGTTCTATTCCGAAAACAGTAAATGAAATTGAAGCCTTTATGGCGAGCTAATGCCTTTACTAGAATACCATCAATCCCATATTAATTATGAGTTCCGTGACCATCCTAAGGGAAATCACGGAACTCTTGTTTTATTGCATGGGTTCCTGGAAGATTCACGCATGTGGAAGGAACTTACCCCAAACCTGGAACATATAGGGTCGATCCTCATGATTGACCTACCCGGACATGGAAAAACACCCAGTTTTGGGTATGAGCACACCATGGATTTTATGGCCGGATGTGTTCGAGCTGTTTTAGATCATTTAGATGTAACAAAATGTGTTTTACTTGGTCATAGTATGGGTGGTTACGCTGCTTTGGCTTTTACTCATTTGTATCCCACTTACTTAACGGGATTAGGGTTGTTTTTTTCAACACCAGAAGCAGATTCACCTGAGCGAGTTGAAATGCGATTTCGTGCGGCTGAATTAGTTAAGAAGAACAAAAATGCCTTTATACGCGCGGCGATTCCCCAGCTTTTTGACCTTGACACTAGAAACTCCTATAAGGATGAAATCTCTTCTCAAATTCAGGAGAGCTTAACGCTCGAGACCCAGGGCATACTAGCTTCCTTAATGGGAATGAGGTCTCGCCCCGACAGAACCAGTGTGTTGTATGATCCTCCCTCACAACTTGTGCCTAGTCGCATTGCCGTATTCGCGGGGGAAAAAGACACCGTCATTCCTTTTCAAGGGGTTCAAGGCTGGTGGAATGCAGAAAGTGTTGGATTCAGATACCTCAGTGATCACGGTCATATGGGCCATATTTCCGATTCAAAAAGATGCGGAATGGCTATAGCAGAATGGTGGCAAACATTATTACCATAAAAAAGGCGCCCTTTGAGGCGCCTTTTTTATGATATTGAAACAGATGTTAAACGATTCCTTGATCCAACATTGCATCGGCTACTTTTACAAAGCCGGCGACATTTGCACCACTCACGTAATCAACGTTTCCGTCTTCTTGCATACCATACTTCACACATGATGCATGTATGTCTTTCATTATCTTATGAAGATGACCATCAACCTCCTCACGAGTCCAACTCATTCGAAGACTATTCTGACTCATCTCCAAACCAGAAGTAGCCACACCACCTGCATTCGACGCTTTTCCTGGAGAGAAAAGGACACCGCTGGATTGGAAAGCTTCAACTGCCTCTGGAGTACATGGCATATTCGCTCCTTCACCCAATGCCACCAGGCCATTGCTTATAAGAAGTTTCGCATCGTCCCCATTTAATTCATTTTGAGTAGCACAAGGGAGCGCTACATCACAGGAAACATTCCAGGGAGTACCTGCTACAAACGATATATTATCAAAGTTATCTGCCGCTTCGTGTATACGACCGCGACGAACATTTTTAAGCTCCATGACAAAAGCCAACTGCTCAGCATTCAGACCATCGTTACAAACAATATGACCCGAAGAATCGGATAATGTAATCACTTTAGCGCCTAATTCTATGCATTTTTCTGCCGCATACTGCGCAACATTTCCTGATCCAGAAACAACGACACGCTTGCCTTTGAAAATCTCACCCTTTACAGCTAACATTTCTTGTGCAAAATACACTATTCCATAGCCCGTTGCTTCCGGGCGAATCAAAGAACCGCCCCAGCTCAAACTCTTTCCTGTTAGCACACCAGTAAACTCATTGCGAATTCTCTTGTATTGACCAAACATATATCCAATCTCACGGCCACCTACACCAATATCCCCAGCAGGAACATCTGTATTAGGACCGATGTGACGAGAAAGCTCTGTCATAAAGCTTTGACAGAAACGCATTACCTCGGCATCTGACTTTCCTTTGGGATCAAAATTAGCGCCGCCCTTACCGCCTCCTAATGGAAGCGTCGTGAGGGAGTTTTTAAAGATCTGTTCAAATCCTAAAAACTTCAAAACACTGAGATTCACAGTCGGGTGAAAACGAAGGCCTCCTTTGTAAGGGCCAATCGCACTGTTGAATTCAACACGATAGCCTTTGTTCACATGTATATTGCCTTTGTCATCTGTCCATGGTATTCTGAACATGATGGTTCTCTCGGGCTCAACAATGCGCTCTAGTAAGCTCTTGCCTTGATATTTAGGATTGTTTTCAATGAACGGAATCACAGATTCCGCCACTTCTTGTACCGCCTGCTTAAATTCAGGCTCGTTTGGGTTTGCCGCCTCGACTTTCGTGATAAACGCGTCGATTTGCGCTTGGTACTTAATGGACATAATGTCAGTTTCTATTGATAGGTTTACAAGACAAATGTAGAATAAATAGTCACCTCTACACGCTAGTTGCTTACAGTTTTCCTGCAGTACCTATGCGGCCCAACTCTGTCTAACAAACCCAAGTCCACAAGTATTTTTAATCCTTTGAAAATCTGAGTATTAGATGAATTAAGCTTCGTTTTTAAATAGGAGGAATCGACTATTCTTCCATGAGGAAACTCTCGAATTAAGCGACCTTCAATAGACGTTGAGAGATCTATCTTTTGCGTATTTTCAATCCAAAGAGGGTAAAATGTTGAAGGAAATGTTTCTAACTGAACCACCGGACGCGCAATAAGCTGCTCAATAAGTAAATTCGGACCCAAACTATTAGGCTGAAAAAGAGCTCCAGGGAGCGCATAAACCTCTCGGTTATATGTAAAAGCTTGGTTTGCAGTGATCAATGCACCGCTTTTGGCTGCTGCCTCTATCACTAAGGTCGAGAGCGCTGCCCCAGCTATTAAACGGTTTCGAACAGGAAAGAAATTTCTTAGACTCTCTTTATAAAACGATTGTTCTGTAAAAAAGCCCCCTCCATTGTTCACCATGGAAATTGCCAGTTTTTCATTGCGTTTAGGACTAAGCTTGTGAAGACCTCCAGCTACAAATGCATGGGTCGTTGCTCCACAATCTAATGAAGCCTCGTGTGCACAAGCATCAATACCAAAGGCTAACCCACTTAAGATATTGACCGGATACTTACTAAGGTCACGCACAATCATTTTGGTGTGGTGCAACCCGTATGAGGATGGTTTTCTCGTTCCCACAATAGCTAGGGGGACCTTCCTATTGTCCCAAGTTCCCCTTCCAAACAAGGCCATAGGAGGATCGGGAATTTGTCTTAATAATTCTGGAAACTCCTGCATGTCAAAAGTCAGTAAGGTAATCCCCTCGTTCTGTATGATGACCAGTTCTTCATTCATGCACAATAAAGCGTTATCCCAATTCGAGGTGCCATCAATCATTTTCTTTAAAACTGCTGAAATCGCAAATTCAGGTCCATGACGTTTCCACTCCTCACTGTAAAACAGCGTCTTTTTTTGCCGATTTGTAAGGCCTTTTAGAAAATGAAGTGCGAGTAAGTAATTCATATTGAGTTATTAACAGATTGTTATAAAATTTAACCCAATTGGACCAAGTAATAAAATGAAGTTACCCACATGTTTCGCATTTTTGTATATACCATGAAAGTCGAGAAACTCATCTTACAACGTCTGACAGAAACCGGAAGGGTTCACCTTCCTGGCTGGGGATCTTGGTACCTCAAAGCGCAAATTTCACGTTGGGATAGCGTTACAGGCACCGCTTTTCCAAAAGGAAAGTATATCGCCTTTAACCCATCCATCTCAAGTATGGAAAACAGCCTAGTCTCACTAGTAATGAGAGATATGGGGTGTACCATGGAGGTTGCAGAGCAATGGATCCGCAGAAAAGTACAACAGTGGCAATTGTCCCTAGACAATGGAACTGTTCTGATGCTAGAAGGTATAGGGTCTTTTAGACCAAACGGCTCTTTCCAATCAAATGTAAATAGCTTAGATGCGCATAGTTTTGGACTGACTCCTATAATGCTACATTCCATCAGCGAACCTAGCGCACTTCAATCGAAAGTTGTTGCGAGTCTGAAAATGGTGAGTGAACAACGGGAACAAGGATTAAGAAATTGGCAAAAAGCATCAGTCGCTGCTGCAGTCTCTCTTTTGTTTGGTTTAGGGATCTTTCAGAGTACATGGTCTACTCAAATGGCAGGTTGGATTACCTCACCTGCTGAGACTGAATTTGAAGTTACTGTTCCCTTGATTGACGTTGAAAATCACGCCAAAGAAACTCCTATAATAACATCTTCAGAACGCACTATCACTCCAGAAGTAGTCGTTACTGCTCCTAGATTAGACAAAGGGTACTCTATTATTGTAGGATCATTTAAGGTAAGTAAGAACGCAAGCGATCTCGCAAATGAGTTGAGATCTCAAGGACATCTTGTTACTATATTGGAGGGCTCTTTAATGAAGGTTGGTGTTGGTTCCTTCGCTTCACGTGATGACGCAAAAATTGCCTTGAGCAAGGTTAAAGCTAATATTAATTCTCACGCTTGGATCTGCGCCTATTAAATTGGCTTAGCTACCTTTGTAGCAATTCTTTTATACTACTTCATGAGCACTCAAAAGACCTCAAACGACAGCTTGACAGTCATGACTCAAATAGTCATGCCTAATGATACTAACCAGATGAATAATCTGTTTGGTGGCCAATTATTGAGCTGGATGGACCGCTGCTGCGCCATTTCTGCACACAGACATTGTAAGCGCCAGGTGGTTACTTCAACCATTAATAATGTAACGTTCAAGAATGCCATTCCGCACGGAGCAATCGTGACTATTGAGGCGAAAGTTTCACGCGCTTTCAGCTCCTCCATGGAGATTATTGCCGATGTGTTTCTTGAAGAACAAAGACCCAATGGAGCGCGCATAAAGGCAAATGAAGGGATTTTCACGTTTGTTGCGGTGGATCAGTTGGGGAATCCGATAAATGTTCCTCCTGTAACACCTGAAACTGAATTAGAAAAGGAACGCTACGCTGCTGCTTTACGCAGAAGACAACTTGCCTTGATCATTGCTGGAAAAATGGCGCCTGAAGACGCCTCTGAGCTTAAGGCGTTGTTCTATCCTGAAGCATCTGCTCAATAGCAGTCAAGACTTCGCTAACGGGTAATTTATTCATCGGGTTTGGTAGAAAAATCAATTTTTTCCCATGCTTACTCATGGGGGTCCATATACTTTTGCTCATTACTTCTTTTTGCGAGGATCTCACTGGCCATGGAGCAAACCCCAAGTTTGGATGGGTAGCTCCCCAAAAACTCACCAATGGTGTGTCTAGTAATGATGCCGCATGCATAAACCCCGTGTCACCGCTCACAACTAAGGCGGCATTCTTGATCAAGGACAATCCTGAGGCAATTGAATACGAGGTTGCGTCTATTAAATGGTCAAACTGGGCACAAAGTTCATGGGCCAATTTCTGGTCACCCGGCCCCCCTAACAATACCATAGGGTTTCCATCAAATGCAATATTTGAAATGAGCTCCTGCCATTGAATTAAGGACAGGCGTTTCCCTACTTGAGTCCCTCCAATCACAAAGACCAATGCATTCTTAATACTTCCATTTTCAGCTAACTTAAAGGACAACTTTGTAGGAAGTGATCGACCCTCCATCCAAGGCGACGCTGCGTGAGCATAACGCTCCACCACGGGCGAAATTTTAAAGGATGGTGACTTCGTTATGAGTAATAACCATCGTTTGAGATAAGGCTTGTGAAAAGTAGAAACCGGAAGGCCCAGTTTTCTTGTGAACTGTTTAGACTGGTACGTTCCCTGTAAATCAATTACTGCATCATAACGCCCTTTACCATGTTCAATGAGTCCTGCCTGAGCGTCTTCCCAAATCAGCTGCTCATCCACACCAGGAAGTACCTCAGCAGCACTCTTGTGACTCCTCTTCACTACTAAAGTTAAATCATGTCCACAAGATGCCAGACACTGTAAGACAGGAGCTGTAAGCAATAAATCACCAATGGCAGAAAACCGAATAATTAAAAGACGTCGACCCATTACAAAAACTCTATATAGTTAACGGAATACGCCACGCTATAAATCATCAAAAGGAGAAACCCGATTTCTACCCAGGTCCTACGTTTAAAATAATACATCGCATAAGACGCTTGATAGCTTAGACCTAAGAGCACCAAAACAAAGCCACCTTCACCTCCAACTACGAAGGCAAACAGAACACCTAACACCGTCCATATTACAGCCAAAAGAGATCGTGATTTATTCAGGTTATCTGCCTTTCGGTAGAAGGTTATGAATTGATTTAAACTGAGTAGCAAGACCAGCGCAGGAACAATCCACCATTCCAGAGGAACTTCCTGCATCTCTGGCATTGTATATTGAAAATCGGGAAAGAACTTTCGAGATAACATCAGCGGGACGATGATCGCTAATACAAATCCAAAAATCCATTGTAAAACATGGATTACCTGAGGTTTTCCAACTATTACTAGCGTTATAAAGGAGGCTACACCTATAAACCATGCGTCATGGGAAATAAAAATAATGGTCAGTGCAGAAAGCATGGCACTGTGTAAAATCCAAACAGGATTACGTCTTCGTCGAAAATTTTCAGTGAATTGCCAGTTAGACTCTAATATCAGCGCTGCCATCAAAAACGTATGGCTTACAAATTCGCTAGACCATAAAATCACAAATAATACCGCCACTAAAAACCTGAACTGAGATCCTTTAAACGCCCACCTGTCCTTGAAAAACGTCCAGCACAACAATCCCGAAAAGAAGAATAATAACAAAAACAAGAAATGATCTCGACGGCTGTCTCCAGAGGTCAATACCACCACAATACCACAGACCAAAACCAAAGCGAAAAGGCGTAAACCGGAATAAGCATCAATCTTTCTGAAGTAGCGAAGGAGCATTGGGTTTTCTGTATTATTTTAGCAGCATTAAATGCTCTAGCTATGTTAAGAAATTTCTTTGAAGGCTTAGGTGATATTTTCACCGCTAGTTTCAAAATACTTCCAGTTATTGGAGATCAAGTAAACCGTGTTTTCATGTTGGTAATAGCCAGCGGACTAATATACTGGGTTTTACAGATGAGAAAACACAAAGCCAAAGGCGAAAAATAAATACCACTACGCATTAATAAAAAGCCCCAGCTCACGCTGGGGCTTTTTGTTTTATCGGAAGTATATCGGGCTCGCTTCGCTCGCCAATTCATCCTTTATATATCGAATCCTATGTCTTTGCGGTAATTCATGCCCTCATAACACACCTCATTTAATGCCGCATAACTTTTCTCTAAGGCCTCCTCTTTGGTTCCGCCAAAACTGGTAAATGCCATAACACGGCCTCCCGCTGTGGTGATTTCTTCCCCAGATGCAGTACCCGCATGAAATACCGTGGTATTTTCAAAATCGCGAAGTCCCGTGATGACCTTTCCTTTTTCGTAAGACCCAGGGTATCCGCCACTCACTGCCATTACAGTAACGGCAGTTTTTGGATTGACCTTCACCTCTATTTGATCAAGAGTGCCATTGCCCATGGCTATAAAAAGATCCATGAGATCTGTTTCCAAACGTGGAATCACGACTTCTGTTTCAGGATCACCCAAGCGCACATTATACTCAATCACCTTTGGGCCTTTTATCGTATTGATTAATCCAAAAAAGACAAAGCCTTGATAGGGTAAATTATCCTTTACCAGTCCCTGAATGGTGGGCTCTATTATTTCTTTGATTGTTTTTTCACGCAAGGAGTCTCCAAAAAATGGTACGGGGCTTATCGCTCCCATTCCACCGGTATTCAGTCCTGTATCTCCTTCTCCAATCCTCTTATAATCCTTTGCTTCAGGAAGTAAAACGTATCCACCCTCACCATCAGTGAGTGCAAAAATACTGAATTCTATACCTGCTAAAAACTCTTCGACTACCACTCTAGATGATGCATCACCAAATTTAGCGTCCACGAGCATGTTTTTCAATTCTTGCTTAGCCTCCGTTAAATCTTCAATGATTAAGACTCCCTTTCCGGCAGCAAGACCGTCAGCCTTGAGAACATATGGAGCGTCTAAAGTCTCGAGGAATGCTTGACCACTTTCTAAAGTATCTTTAGTAAACGTCTGGTAGAGCGCTGTTGGAATGTTGTGTCGCACCATAAACTTCTTAGCAAAGTCTTTTGATCCTTCAAGCTCTGCAGCTGCTTGTCGAGGCCCCACAACAATAAGATCTGCTAATTCATTATCGGATTTCAATCCATCGTGAATACCCGCTACTAACGGACCTTCTGGCCCAACTACAACCATATGGATATGGTTCGCCTTTACAAAAGCACCTACCGCTTTTGGATCCTCGATAGCAAGGTTCGGTACATTTGTACCTAAACCGTCGGTACCAGCGTTGCCCGGAGCTATATAAAGATTGTCACACTTGGAGCTCTTTGTGATTTTATAAGACAGTGCATGCTCACGACCACCGGAGCCTAAAACCAATACATTCATTGTTGTGGGATTTGTGTTGTGAAAATAATCACAAATGGGGGGTTATAATAATTTAAGATTCACGGGTGTACAGCCATGCCGCAAATTCGCGTAAAGGCTCTAGTTGATCGCTTGGAAGATCTACCTTACTCAAAGCCAATAAAGACAACTCATAGTAATGCGCCATTTGTTCTTTGGCATATTGGTCCACTCCTAACGTGCGATATAATTCCTGAAATGCCTTCACTTTCTGAACTTCCGTGGTCATCCTAGCGAAAGATGCAAAATCCACACCTTCCATCTCAGAACGCTTTTCTGCTTCAATCCACAATAAGGTCTTTTTATTGCTGATGATGTCACCACCTACTTGCTTTCCAAATTTTTCCGGATCACCATAAACATCCAAATAGTCATCCTTAATCTGAAATGATGTTCCTAATAACATGGCAAATTCATACAATAAATTAGCGTCATTTACCGTCGCACCACCCACCAAGGCTCCAACTTTCATGGCGCAACCCAGAAGAACAGAAGTTTTGAATTGGATCATTTTTATGTAAGCGTCTGCAGCAACCACATCCATAGATTCGAAATCCATATCCATCTGCTGGCCTTCGCACACCTCTAATGCCGTTTGGGAAAAAGTAGTCAATACCTCTGGCAGCACAGAAGCATCGCATTGAGCGACGTACTGGTAAGCTTTTACGAGCATGCCGTCGCCAGAAAGGATGCCTACATTATCATTCCACTTTTTATGCACGGTAGTCTTGCCTCTTCGAATAGGAGCCTCATCCATAATATCGTCATGAATCAACGAAAAATTATGAAATAACTCTATGGCTAAAGCTTGCG
>CAJJCK010000127.1 GCA_905182675.1 uncultured Cryomorphaceae bacterium
CGTCTTGACCTAAATAAGTTCTGTGTAACCTCACCCATTGGGTATCTTGATCTTTATCTAACAGACCATATACGACGTTCTCAACATCATAATCTGCATTGATTTCCAGAGTATTATCACAGGATACTGCGAGGAAAACGGCAAAAAAGGGAATTAATATTTTTTTCATATCGCTCAAAAATACAACCTATGGGTTGAGTTGCTTTTCTTTGTAGAGTTATTTAACAAAAACCGTGCAGTATGTCCGTTGCAATGAAAGAATTTAAAAAGGTTACAACCCATAGCCTTCAGCAAATGAAAGATCAAGGCGAGAAAATCTCGATGTTGACCGCCTATGACTTTACCATGGCTAAAATGGTAGATGCCGCTGGAGTGGATTGTATACTCGTTGGAGACAGTGCTTCCAATGTGATGGCGGGTCATGAAACGACCCTACCTATTACTTTGGATCAAATGATCTACCATGCCTCTAGTGTTATTAAAGCAGTAGATCGTGCCCTAGTAATCGTTGACTTGCCCTTTGGCACCTATCAAGGTAATTCAAAGGAGGCTCTCATTTCAGCCATTCGTGTCATGAAAGAAAGTGGTGGACATGCTATAAAGCTTGAAGGTGGCATAGAAATTATTGAAGGTATAGAGCGTATTCTTACGGCTGGCATACCTGTAATGGGTCATCTTGGACTTACTCCGCAGTCCATTTATAAGTTTGGAACTTATAGTGTTCGTGCAAAGGAAGAAGAAGAAGCTATTAAATTAAAAGAGGACGCCCTGGCATTACAGACCGCTGGCTGCTTCGGTATAGTTCTAGAAAAAGTTCCTGCGCCATTAGCTAAGGAAGTGGCAGAAATGTTATCCATTCCTGTCATTGGAATAGGTGCTGGCCCGGGGGTTGATGGTCAAGTTCTTGTTTTTCATGATCTCGTTGGAATGACCCACGAGTTTCACCCAAGATTCTTAAGACGTTATCTTAACCTGTATGAAGAGATCACAGGCGCTATTGGACAATACGTACAAGATGTTAAATCAGTTGATTTCCCAAACGATAACGAAAGCTATCCAAGTTAAAATTGGGCAAACGTTTAGACATACTTTACGAAGACAATCACCTTATTGCTCTAAACAAGCGAGCTGGAGACCTTGTTCAGGGTGACCAAACCGGTGACAAGCCACTTCCCGATCTGATCAAAACCTATCTTAAAGACAAATACAACAAGCCTGGAAACGTATTTTGTGGGGTGATTCATCGTCTTGACCGCCCTACCACAGGAGTTGTAGTATTTGCTCGCACCTCGAAAGGGTTAGAACGTATGAACGCTGCCTTTAAAAACAGAGAAACAAAAAAGCAGTATTGGGCTCTGGTGGAAGGCAAAATTGAACTCGGTGGAGATCTGCAACATTATCTAAAGAAAAATAGTAAAACAAATAAATCCACCGTGTTTAAAAGACCGGAAACGGAAGCTAAAGAAGCCCTATTAACTTTTAAAGTGCTGAACACAGGTGATCGATATTCGCTTGTGGAAATTGACCTGCATACGGGAAGGCATCACCAGATCAGAGCACAATTCAGTGCAATTGGACATCCAGTTAAAGGCGATGTGAAATACGGCGCTCGACGAGGAGAAAGAGATAAAAGTATATGCCTTCATTCTAGAAATTTGACCTTCGAACACCCCACCTCAAAAGAGCTAGTCAACATCATAGCAAAAGCTCCGAGTACCTTCGACCCCTTTATTTAATGTCTACTAGGATCATGAGGTGCTAGGAATTAGGATCCACATCGAACTGGACTCTCACCCTATTATAATCTGGACTCAGCAACGTTTGCTGGTAACATTTCATAATTCGCTCCCGCACTTTAGTACCCACGGTACCTTTATCTACTTTCACTATAATTTGCATCTGGTACAAGTTTTTTAACCTTGCAATAGGTGCGAATTCAGGGCCTAAAAAACGGTCACCTATTTTACTATGTAACGAACGAGCGAAATCCTTCGAGGCACGTTGTAATAAGTTTTGATCTCTGTGTTTTAGAGTAATTGTAATCAACCTAAGAAACGGCGGATATCCGAATTCCCTTCGCACAGCTAATTCTTTTTCCATCATTCCATTAAAGTCATGATTCATCGCCATTTGAATAATGGAGTGCTTCGGCTTCATGGCCTGAATGACAACCTTACCCTTGGAGGTTCTTCTTCCTGTTCTCCCACTCACCTGCTCTATAACCTGAAATGCACGTTCATTTGCTCGAAAATCGGGATAGCTTAATAAATTGTCTGCACTCATAATACCAACCAAACCAACCCTGTCAAAGTCTAAACCTTTTGTAACCATCTGGGTACCTACTAGAATATCGACTTCACCATTTTCTACAGAACGAATTAAATCACCAAACGCATGCTTTCCCCTGGTCGCATCTAAGTCCATCCGTTTCACTGACGCTTTGGGAAAAAGCTCCATGGCTTCTTCCGCTATTTGTTCTGTTCCAAACCCTTTGTGTAATACACTCTCACCACCACATGAACTACATTTCATCACTGGAGGTATTTGATATCCACAATAATGACATTTTAATTGTTGCGGGCCCTTGTGATAGGTTAATGACACATCACATCTTGTACAACCTTCCACATGGCTGCAGGTTTGACATTGCTGAAAGGTGCTAAAACCACGTCTGTTTTGAAATAAAATGACAATCTCATTCTTACCTAACGCTTCTCGCATGGCATCCACAAGCTCTATGGAGAAGTTTCCCTTGACTTCTTTACGTTGTTTAGCCCCAAGCATGTCAACTACCTCTAATTCTGGTAAAGGAGCAGTATAAAAACGTTTGAACAGCTGTACCAAGTGATAACGTCCTTGTAGGGCATTATACATACTATCGAGACTTGGGGTCGCTGATCCTAGTACAATTTGGCACTTGTGTTGATTTGCCATCCAAACCGCCGTATCTCTGGCATGATACCTTGGTGAAGGTTCATATTGCTTGAAACTACTTTCATGCTCCTCGTCAACGATGATCAATCCTAAATCAGGCAGTGGCATAAATAAGGCAGACCTTGCTCCTATGACCAACAACGGCTCATCTCTAGTAAGAGACTCTCGCCATGCGGCAAGGCGCTCTGCCGGCGTAAACCTAGAATGACTGACCGCTACGGTAAAGTGAATTCTTAAACGAGAAATAAGTTGGGTAGTCAACGCTATCTCCGGCAATAAATATAAAACGCGCTTATTATTTTTAAACGCATCCTTTATTAGTTCTATATAAATCTCAGTCTTACCTGAAGCCGTTACACCATGCAAAACTACAGGCTTGGAAGCTTCAAAACCCTCTTTCACCTCCTCTAATGCTTGAATTTGAGCAGCGTTTAATTGTATTTCTGTATCAGGAAATGAAGCAGCTGTAGTTCCATCTATCTCTTCGATTTCCTCGGTAATCCCTTTTTTCGCCAAAGCTAAAAAGTAAGCACTTCCAATATTCTGTTTTACCTGTAAGGCTCTTTTGTCCTGAAAAACATTGTCGCCACCACAAGCTGCCACTAAGCTTAATAGTGCTGTTGTTTGAAGCTCCGATCTACTGGTTTTTGCGAATGCGACGTCCAAGTCCTTTATGTAGTCAGAGTGGATACGAATCAACTTCCTACGCTTGGCTTTAGCGACTTTTTTAAGCTCCTCTTCAAGTATTGCCCAACCCTGCTCTAGCGCTTTTTGTACTAGTGGCATGGGGTTTTTAGTCTCGCAAATATCCCTGATCTGCTCTAATGTGAGTTTCTCATTAGATTCTAGAGCACCATATAATCGAAACAGATGATCAGTCATTAGTCTCTCATCAGGTAACACCTCCGGATCTAATACTAGAATACTTTGGGAAGACAACTTCAACCCTGGAGGTAGAGCTGCATTCATTACATCCCCTACGGGAGACATATAGTAACTTGACATCCAGGACCACTGCAGGAGTTGTTCTTCTAGGACCACGGGTTGTTCATCTAGAACATTAATGATAAACTTCAAAATAGTGTCATCCGGAGCCTCTAGAACCCTTACCACCAATGCTGAATATTCTTTGCGTTTACCAAATTGTACAAGAACCCTCATTCCAGAGGATACCTTCTCATTCAACTCCGTTGGAATAGCATAATGGAAGAGTTTATCTAATGGTAACGGAAGAATGACTTCAGCAACGAACATCTATTTTTTAGGCGCCTTAGGGAGGTTTCTATTTACGAAGCGAGCCTCTTTTTTAGCGAGTAATTTCTTCTCATTATCAAAGAAACTCAGGGTTCTTCTTGTACTTGACTCTGTGGAATTAGCGATACTATTAAACTCCACCAAGTCGTATTTCATTTTAGTCAGGTCTGCTAAAAGATCAGCCGATGCCAATTCTAATAGCCCGAAGTAATACTTCTGATACGCCTCGTGTAAATCTGTTTGACCATTATAAAAGAGCTCTTCTCCGTGACCACGTATGTGTTTACTTAAGGCTTTTACAATTTCTTTTTGAGTCTTGTACATCACGGAAAGATTCGTGCGACCAATTTCGTTTTTCAAGACTACAATCAAGCTATCGACTGAAGACGCTCCCTTTTTCAACTCTTTCGTGTAGGCTAATAGATCCAATTGAGCCTCAAATCTTTCTACAACATCTGAAGCCCTTACGTTCACCTCATTTTGAGTTGCGTATAGTTCTAATTCATTAAGAATCTCACTGTAGAGTTGACCTAAAGTAGCAACATAAGTATGTCCGTAATCAGACCGTATATCATCCTCAAGCCAAGCTTGCAGATCTCCGTTGTTGATTTCCACAATAGACTGAATATTTTCAGTAGTCAAAGCGATTAATTGTGCTTCAGAATCCTCATCGAGTCTCGCAAAGGATCGTTTACTTTTTCTCCAGATATCAAATTGTATCGCGACTAACGCATTCACTTTTTTCTTCTTCTCGTAGGTCATGACACCATCCATGATGTCAGAAGAGACGGACATTACTTTTTCAACCTCACGGCTTACCCTGCGGTAGTTGCTACTGTAATTTTGAGCAAACAACGAAGAACATAACAAAAACGAAATAGCTACTAAAAATGTGCGCATAATTAAGGCTTTAAGAATTCAATTTATGAACTTTTTTTGTTCCTTCGTACATGCTGAACCTTAGTAATTTACATTCTAGTTCACCATTGTATAAACTCCATTTATTAGATGGACGCAATCCAATACTTTTGATTGCCTCGAGGTCGGACGTAATCCAAAATACTTCCCAACCCGCATAATGTTGTTTTAAAGTATCGCCCATTTGCTTATAAAACGCGTGAGTATCGGCTGCAATTCTAACATTGTAGGGCGGGTTAACCAACATTAAGCCCTTGCTTGCCGGCGCTTCCGTTGTGAAAAAATCCGCTCGCTTCAATCTAATAACATCATCAAAAAGAGAACGTTCGATATTATCCGCGGCAGCGTCAAGAGCGAACGTATCGAGATCTCTACCGAAGATTTTTCCATCATACTCTTTTGCACGTTTTAGCATACCATTTTTAATGGTCTCGTAAAGCGCCGCATCAAAGTCCAGCCAATTGGTAAAGCCAAATGAATCGCGATAAACGTTGGCAGGCATATTGTGTGCTATTAAGGCTGCCTCAACAAGAAAAGTTCCTGAACCACACATTGGATCCAATACAGGCATACCGCCATTCCACTTACTATGTAGAATAATTCCTGCAGCCAGAACCTCATTTATTGGAGCATGAGCTGCAGCTAATCTGTAACCACGTTTATGCAAGGATTCCCCTGAAGAGTCTAAGTATACTCGTATGGTATCATAATAAATATGAATGTGCACAGGAACATCTGGTCCAACTCTTCCTACAGATGGCCGATCACCTGTCTGGGCTCTAAACCGATCTACAATGGCGTCTTTGGCCTTTAAACCGGCAAAACTACTGTGGTTAAGCAATTCATTCGTTCCAACCACATCAACGGCAAAGGTCTTATCTAAACCAAAATGTTCCTCCCAAGGTATATCTACTAATTTATCGTAGTATTCATCCACAGAGTCCATCTTGAACTCCGCTAATGGCAGTAGAACGCGCAATCCAGTCCTTAGACCGATATTGATCTTATAAACGAACCCAAGATCCCCTACACAAGAAACTGCTCTATTTAATATTTTAATCTCTCTTCCGCCTAAGGAGAGTAACTCTTTGCTGAGGACATCCTCAAGCCCGAAGAGCGTTTTTATTACGAGGCGATAATCTTTGTTTTCTGGCACCCTTTCGCTGTTTATAGTGCAAATGTACGCTAACTTTAGCGCCATGATTGAATGGCCGCAATTAATTGTATTAGTCATTGGGGGCTTTGCTGCTGGAGTAATTAATACTGTTGCAGGAAATGGATCCGCCATTACTTTACCCCTACTGATGTGGGTAGGACTAGACCCTAACACCGCTAATGCGACGAATCGAGTTGGAGCTATTTTCCAGACTTCGAGCGCCATGGCTTCCCTTCCAAAATCAAAAAGAGTCAAATACCTATTTAGGGAAAGTTACTTTATCATCCCCCCAATAATTATAGGATCTGCAACTGGTGCATGGCTCGCCGTAGACATACCGGAAGATCTCATGCGTATCAGTATTGGCATCATCATGATCTTTCTACTTATCACCATACTCTTTAATCCGAAAAAGTGGCTGATTCAGACAGACGGTTCTAAGAACAGGAAAAATATAAAAACCTGGTTTACCTTTTTAGGCTTAGGTCTATATGGAGGGTTTATTCAAATGGGGTTTGGTATATTCTTTTTATCCTTAGCCGTTTTAATGGCTAAGTACGCATTGAGAGATGGTAACATCATGAAACTTTTTACCGCCTTCATCATGACTATTCCAGCTTTTATTATTTTCGCATGGAGTGGTTCCATAGCATGGACTTATGGACTTTCGCTTGCCTTGGGGACCAGTCTAGGAGCATGGGTTGGCACCAAAAAGATTATTCAACATCCAAAAGCAAATGCAATCACACGGAAAGTTTTGATTGGTGTAATTTTAATCGCAATCATCAAAATGTTTCAACCCTACCTAATACAGCTTTTATAAAATGATTGACCCCTGGTACGCCACATGGTTTAATACGGAATTCTATCACGATTTATACAAGCATCGGGATCAATACGAGGCACGTGGATTTATAGAAGAGCTATGTACCAACTTGAACGTCATACCTGGCCAAACTGCACTCGACATTGCATGTGGAAAAGGAAGACATGCTAAAGTACTTTCTGAGCAGGGTCTTAAAACGATCGGAATTGATCTTAGCGAAGAGAGTATACAATACGCTAGAAGGTTTGAGCATAAGGATTTAAGCTTTGAGCAAGGAAATATGCTAGAGCCGCTCTCTGTTGATTATTGTGACTGGGTCTTCAATCTTTTTACGAGTTTTGGATATTTCGAGAATGACGATATGCATCAATCTGCCATAAGACATATGTCGAATTCCCTTCGCCCAGGCGGCAAACTAGTATTAGACTATATGAATAGTGCCAAAATAGCATTGAATCTGATTGCAGAAAATAGCGTAAAAACTGAACTTGCACATTATTCGATTACACGAAAGCTAGAACAGGATACGGTTGTAAAACGTATTCGTATTACAAAGGATTGCGAAATCTTCCATTTTGAAGAGCGTGTAAAAGCTTTTTCCGCGTCAGAACTAACCGACTTTATGCATAACGCTGGATTAGAAGTTACAGGGATCAAGGGGGACTATAATTTAAGTGAGTACGAGCCGCAAAGCAGTGATAGAATGATCATTATTGCAAAAAAACCCATGGACATATGATTATTTGGCTCGTACTAATAGGTAGCGTTGCATTAGGAGGTGCAGCCTCTTGGATAATAAAAACAAATGGCAAGGCCTTTAAAATATTATTGGCATTTTCAGGTGCATTTCTTTTCGGAACAATTATAACCCATATGATGCCTGAGGTCTTCCAATCAGGCACGACAGCAAGTTGGTGGATATTGTTGGGTTTTGGGATTCAAATTTTATTGGATTTTATTAGTAAAGGATTGGAACATGGTCACTTTCATTCCCACATCAACAAACTGCCTTTACTCCCACTACTTGGTTTATTCATTCATTCATTTATTGAAGGAATGCCCCTAGGAGGCGAAAGCGAACACTTACACAGTCATCAAAGTGAGTTTCAACAAGGTTTTCTTTGGTCCCTCGCATTCCATAAAATACCCATAGCACTGCTTGTTGCATCAGCACTTAGGAGTGCGAAACTATCAAACCTAATGATTATTAGTAGCCTAGTACTGTTCGCTATAAGTACACCTTTAGGCGCATTTTTTGCGGAACAGACGAATACTTCAAGTGCCTTAACTATACCTATTCTCGCCGTTGCCACAGGGTTATTATTGCATGTGAGTACTACCATACTATTTGAAAGTTCCGCTAATCACCAGTTCAATGCAATAAAGTTGATATTCGTTGCTTTAGGTATTGTTCTCAGTGCGTTTGTTCTCTGATCAATTTTATCGGATTATTCATAGATAAAACCTAACAACTTTATTCGCCAACAGGACTTTGTCTATTGTACTTTTACCTTACAATTAAAAGAAAAAACAAAATGGCTGTACTAGTTGGAAAAAAAGCCCCTGACTTTACTGCATCTGCAGTAATCAATGGCGAAGAAATCGTTGAAAACTTCACACTATCAGATTACGCGGGTAAATACGTAGTTTTATTATTCTATCCGAAAGATTTCACTTTCGTTTGTCCTACAGAATTGCATGCTTTCCAAGCGCGTAAAGAAGAGTTTAGTTCTAAAGGTGTTGAACTCATTGCCGTATCAACTGATACAGAGCAAAGTCACTGGGGATGGTTACAAATGAATAAGGACCAAGGTGGAATCCAAGGTGTTACTTATCCTATTGTTGCTGATACCAATAAAACGATCTCACACAATTACGATGTTTTAAATGGAGAGTGGTCTTATGATGATGATGGAAATCTTCAAGCCACTGGTGAGATGATTGCCTACCGCGGATTATTCTTGATCGACAAAGAAGGTACTGTTATGCACCAACTGGTGAACTTCTTTCCATTAGGAAGATCTGTAGATGAAGCAATGCGCATGGTTGATGCACTGCAATATTTCGAAGAAAAAGGTGAAGTTTGTCCTGCAAACTGGACTCCAGGCCAAGATGGCATGAAGGAAAGTCATGAAGGTGTAGCTGAATACATGAGTAACAAGTAACATTTTTTCACATCAGATATTAAAGCTGCGCGGTCCTATGGGACCGCGCAGCTTTTTTTTGGCCCATTTACATTCAGTGTTGAGAAATTTATTTTTTTAACATGAAGCATGAACCTCTTTGAGAAATTGAGGTTATAAACATATGAAATATCCTGTGCAAACAGGTTTTCATGGCGGTTTAGGTAGAAAGGGATCTTGGCGGGTCCCTTTCGTTTTTTCAGGGAGTTGATGATGTAAAAAAAATCCCCTCAACTGATTCGCTGAAGGGATTTTCTCTAAACGATAAATCAACGTTTACTATTAGACGGTGAGATCGATAATTTTTCTTAGGTATTCTTCCTTACTTGCCGCTGAACCTTCAACCAATACGCCATTTTTAAATGATGCTAAAAATGGAAGGTTGTCCACTCCACCTGCTTTTCGCGCCAATTCATTGTGCTCAGCATTAACCTCTAGAAAAAGTACATTGACCATTTCATCCTCATTAGAAACTCTCTTATACTTGGGGGAAAACATCTTACATGCGCCACACCAATCCGCGAAGTACTTCACAACGACACGGTTATTATTCTTTAGAAGTTGATCAAAATCTTGATCGGTAGCAATTGTTACAGCCATTGTTAGGTTATTTTATATCTGATTTCAAAAATAAGAAGAGTGACCAATTATTCATTCTATTTGTGATTGTTGTTGTCTATCACATCATTGATGAAGCTACCTTCAGCCACGGTCTTAAATTCTTTGTGGTACATATCTCTTATTAGACCATCTGACACACCTATTTTCGGTACATACATCTTGCCCGTCCCAGCCCATTTCATGGCTTTTAGATAGATGGGCAATGCATGGATGATAACATCTGCCCTGTCGAAATTTAAACCCAATTCAGTTATGCGTTCGTCAAGGGATAACTTAGAAATTATTTCCAATTGATTTTCCAAATAAGTACTGGTCAATGGCTCTTCCACTGGCTTTCTACTAAGCTTATGGAGCTTATTGATATTACCCCCCGCACCGATAGCTACTTTATTTTTTATTCTTGCCGCGTGGAGTTTAACCCAAGTCTCCATGTCTTCCCACTCTTTTTGATCAACCAAATCATTCATCAAACGAACTCCTCCTACGTTGAAACTGCGACTGATCAGGACTTTTTTATTCTCAATAATAGAAATCTCGGTAGAACCTCCCCCTACATCTATGTAGACAAAGTTATTTTCACTGGCCTTTATAACGTCATAAATCTTACTGGAAAACACCAAACGCGCCTCTTCCTCACCGTCAATTATTTCAATCTCTATCCCCGTTTTTCGCAGCACTCTACGGACGATACTATCACCGTTTTTTGCCTCTCTCATTGCAGAGGTGGCCACTGCACGTGCAGACTCCACGCCATGTACGTTTAAGATATGAGCAAAAGCTCGCATACCCTCTATAAAACGCTTTTTAGACTCTTTTTGAACCTTGCCATAGGTAAACACATCTTCTCCTAATCGAATGGGTAAACGTACTATACTCACTTTCTTATAATGCGTGTATCCGTCCTTAAAGACAACGTTGACGAGTAAACACTTTATAGAATTAGAACCTATATCTATGGCACCTAGCTTTGTTACAATCATCTTATCCCTTCATCAATTGTTTCTTAACGTACTCATGCATTTCCAGTTGAGCTCTAATTTTAGGCCCATTAATCTTACGGTATTCATTCGTTTGGTCAGGATTGAATTCCCTAGACTTGGTATTATCCTTCCATAGGATATCAAAATGGTCCCTCAATTGACGCTGAATTGATGCGTCGTAAATAGGTACCGTTACCTCTACACGACGGTTTAAATTTCTCCCCATCCAATCTGCTGAAGAAATAAAATACTCAGATGCTCCGTCATTATGGAAGCAAAACGCACGAGTATGCTCAAGAAAACGATCTATAATGCTGACAGCATGGATGTTTTTAGCTCTAGGATCGGCAAAGTCTATGCAATTTATCCCACGTACAACCATGCGCACATCTACTCCAGCATCGCTCGCTTCGTATAACTTTTGTATCATACCATGATCACTAAGGCTGTTGATTTTCAACCAAAATTTTGCAGTTTTACCCACCCGAGCATTGGCTATTTCACGATCTATAAGTGTATAGAGTCCATCCCGAGTCCCGTTAGGACTAACGAGTAGGTGCTTAAATTTATATTGCTTGTAAGGAGACTCTATAAACTGGAACACCTTGCGCGCTTCCTTTGCGATGCGTTTATCACTTGTCAGTAAATGATAATCCGTATATAGTTTAGCCGTTCCTTCGTGGTAGTTCCCCGTTCCTATTACACAGTAATCGGCGAGCCTATCACCTCCCTCATCCCTGCGAATTAACGTCAATTTGGAGTGCACCTTTAAACCAGGAACACCACTGACTACCTTGATACCTTCGCTCCTAAGTTTATTCGTCCATTTTATATTGTTAGCTTCATCGAAGCTTGCCTGAAGCTCGATAAAAACGGTGACAGATTTTCCGTTTTTAGCAGCATTTACTAACGCCGAAATAATCCTGCTTTCGTCAGCTAAACGGTACAAGGTTACTTTAACCTCTTTCACATTAGGATCGATAGCTGCCTCTCTTAGTAATCGAATAACATGACTAAATTCATGATATGGAGTGAAAAGTAAAACATCTTTCCTTTTAAGGACATTGATAATGCTTCGATCTATATCTAAATCCGGGTGAGATATTTGAGGGAGTTTCTTGTATTCTAATCCATCTACGCCCATGTTTGGGAACTGCATTAAGTCCTTTTTATTATGATATCTTCCTCCTGGGATGAGCGTATCTAATGCAGAAACTTCCAGACCATTTACAAAGGCTTGTAGTGTTTGCTCAGAGATTGCTTTATCGTACACAAATCTTACTAAATCGCCTTCCTTTCTATTCATCAATCCTTTTTGCACCTGCTCCATAAAAGACTTACTAACGTCATCATCCAAAGACAATTCGGCATCTCGGGTGATTTTCACTGTATGAGCCTCCATAACATCGTAATGAATGGCGTGAAAAATACTACCTAAATTATGACGCAAGACATCATCTAAATACATGACATATTGTTTGCCGTATTTCGGTAACACCACAAACCTTCCTCCAACACCATAAGGAATTTCAATAATCGAAAACTGCTGATCCTCTCCCTTTATAAGTCGGAGGGCTAGATATATGCTCCTGTCTTTTAGTTCTGGAAAGTTTCTCGTTTGACTTACCATGAGGTTCGTCAACGCAGGGGCCACAACATCCTTATAAAA
>CAJJCK010000128.1 GCA_905182675.1 uncultured Cryomorphaceae bacterium
AGCTTATGGTCCTTTATTAGTATCGAAGCCAATTATGGCAAGACTTTGACTCAAGTAAGCAATTTGAGCGTTCAGCTTCCTGATGACCAATCCTTCGCTTTGTATACTTGGGCAGTGCCTACCGCAGAGGGCCGTTTCAATTTCCACGGCTTTATTTGGAACAAACAATGGAAAGGTTCCCAAAGGCTGGTACTCCATGACTTTGGTTCTGATGACGCACCCTATAGATGGTTAAAAGCAGGTGATTGGGTAGGCGCTATTTGCTACGATATACTGACCACAAGGGACAAGGGACAAAAAGTATATACACTACTTGCCTTTAGGCCAGGACCGTCATACCACACTAAATACGTAGATGGAATTGAACTTGGGAGTCGAAGTGAACGTTGCCATTTTGGATCCAGAATATTCAATATACGCTCCAACGGAGACGAACGCTACGCGAGACGACCTTATAGAATACAGTTTAGATACAACAGTACCTTATCTGCAGCGGTGCGGTGGGATAATAAACACAAAGGAATTATTTGCGATCATTTAGCTCCATCAAAATTGGAGCTTGTAGAAAGATGGTTTGCTTATGGACCCGATTTTTCCTACGACAAGATATACTGGTCAAAAGGCAAATGGCAAATAGAAGAATCATACCCGTTGATACGGAATTTAGACATCGCTCCAACAAATTCGAGGGTTCCTACCTCGCTAGACCCTAAACGTTAGTGATTTAACATCACAGGCATTACCAGCATCAATAGGTCTTCACCATCCTCTGTTCCATCGGCAGGAATCAATATCCCAGCGCGGTTTGGAGCGCTCATTTCAACGCGTACATTATCAGACCCTAAATTTCCGAGCATTTCTAACAAAAACCTACTGTTAAAGCCAATTTCCATATCATCTCCTTGATAATCACAAGCAATACGCTCATGGGCCTTATTACTGAAATCAGGATCTTCAGCACTTACCGAAATTTCCGCTCCAGCAAGACGAAGTCTAATCTGGTGGGTTGTTTTGTTTGAAAAGATTGAAACACGTTTTACGGAAGAAGAGAAAGCACTTCTATCGATAAGCATCACATTGGGGTTGGTTTGCGGTATAACAGCTTCATAGTTTGGGTACTTGCCATCAATCAATCGACATACCATAACGACATTGTCAAAAGAAAACTGAGCGTTCGTCGTATTATAAACCACCTCTACTTCAGAAGAGTTATAGCTCAATGAGCCACGAAGCATATTTAAAGGCTTTTTAGGCATTATAAACTCTGAGGTGGCTCCTGCACCCAAGTCCGTTCTGCGGTAACGCACAAGCTTGTGTGCATCCGTGGCCACAAAGGTTAGACTGCTCGAGTCAAATTGAAAAAACACACCGCTCATCACTGGGCGAAGTTCATCGTTTCCGGTGGCGAATAAGGTCTTACCAATAGCTGTTACTAAAACCTCAGCAGGTAATACTGTTTTAGAAGATTCCTCTAATTCAGGGAATTTAGGAAACTCCTCACCATCGATGAATGCAAGACTGTACTTACCGTAATCAGAGGCCAACTCAATAGTATGTGACGATGTATCGAATGTAAAGGTCAATGGTTGTTCAGGAAAGGTCTTGAGTGTATCTAACAAGGTCTTTGCTGGCACCGCCGCAGAACCCACATCCTGGGTTTCTACCTCCAGGTTTACACTCATCGTAGTTTCAAGATCAGAAGCACTAACAGAGAGTTCACCCTGTTTTAGCTCGAACAAAAAATTATCTAGAATAGGCAGTGTGTTGTTACTTTGGATGATTCCTCCAATAAGTTGCAACTGCTTAAGAAGCTTAGAGCTGGATACAATGAATTTCATGCTTTCTGTGGATTAAATCTCTATTAAAACAAATATAGTCGGGTCCATGTTTAGACCGTCTTTTTCAAACCAATTTACTTTTAAACAGGTGTTAATAAGTCAACTGTGCGATGCAGTGGTCCATAAACTGCACTTTACTGGTTAAATTCCCACGGAGTCTTCATGACATTTCTCCAACCATAGCGCTGAATCAATGCCATTCGTCCATCCGGAAGTTGCGCGTAGAAGCGATCAGGGTCCCACTGGTGCGCCACGCCATCCTCGCCAATCAATATACCGTCGGCTTTTTTGTAATAACCTTTAGTCACGAGCTTTTCGTCCTCTGCGTTCACCACGCAAAAGGTAAAGGCAGGCGTCGAACTGAAAATACTGTCTTTTTTCGCCCAAATATTGTCCGACTCAATTATCGCTCCTTCATATTTAAGGGTTCTGATACTAGATACCGCAGAAAACAGGTCTTGAGATCGCTTAAATCCAAGTGGCTGGTGATTCTCCCCTTCTAGAGACCAATTTGCCCCGTCACGCTCCGAGGATTGCGCTTTAGCATCAGCTGTGGTTCTCGTGATTCTCCAAAAGGATCCTTCATTTGCTGTTGCACTCATTTCGATACTCTTGATTTCATCCGGAGCTAACCCATAAATGGTACGGTCTCTCCATAGAGACTCCGAGGTAAAAAATCGGGTAGTGAGGTAACCATTAAATCCTTGGAGATAGACCGCGAACGGGAGCTCAGATCCATTCATTTTGTAGTACGTCCCTAACATGTCTGGAGTTTCTGTTCCTACAATATAACTCTTGACCAATGTTTCTCCTTGGTAGACCTCCACCCATTTACCATATACATCCATACGCTGGTTGACCTGTGGAACAGCGCTTTTACGGACAAAATTTTTCAATGTCACTTGACTGACTGTTTTCAGAAGAACCTCTATCGCATCTTTTCTTACAGGCGCTCCGTCTCCAATGATCCAGCCAGACGAAGTTCTTTCAAGAACTACCGTGGCAGGCTTTTTATCGCTGATAATGATTTTAGTAATACTGGCTGTATCTGAAACTGCAAAATCATATTGGGCTTTCAATTCTTCCATACCATCACTTTGCGTTGGTGTGGAACAGGCGATCAAGGAAAGAGCCGTAACAAGAACAATGAGAGAGCTATTAATGTGCATATTTTTTTCTTCTTATCAAATTAAACAGCAAAGCTGCTAAGAGCAATAGAAACTCAGGGAATGCCACGTTTAAGAACTTCCAGAAACTTGCGTTACTCGATATTTTTTGTTGGTCCAACAGGCGTAGTTTCACATCTCTTGTCCGTGTGTCCATTAATCCTCTATCATCAAGCATATAGTCAACGATATTCAAAACCAAGTCATCATTACCGTATTGAATATTAGTGTATTGATCAAAGCCCAACGGCATAGGCTGGCCTCTTGGAAGCTCTGGATTAATAAGATTGACCTGATTGCGGATTAAATCACCATCGCTAAAGACCGCCATCGAAGTAGGGTTACTTTGTTTGAGCTGGGGAAGAGAAGCACCCGCTGCTTTAGGAGCTATTCTGTTGGCGTAAGCGCTTTCGAACACACCTTCAAGTAAAATTCCAGAAAGAAGATCACTCTGGTTGAAGCTCCTTGGGTCCGGACGATTGTATAGGGCTTCTAAACTTACCGTATGGGGTGCAGGAACTCTCTTTGCGTTGGAAGAAGATTGTAGTAGTGCCGTTTTTTTAATACCGGGAGCCTCTAAAGTATCCAGAGAAGAGGAAAACTCGCCTTTTATGGCATTTAAATTAGCTACAGATGGATGATCAGTGGCACCAAAGAGCGGGAAATATACCCACGGATTAACATTTCTTCGGTCATTTATTCCAGCACAGCGAACATCTTGAATTAAATCTGTATTTACACGTACGCCATATTTAAACAGGAGGTCGGTGATATTCAGGTCAAAATAGGTTGGATACGCTAAAAAATCTGGACCATAACTCAAACTATCCATCTCAGCATGAACCCCATCAATAAACCACATGAGGTGGCCACCACCCATAGCGTACTGGTCTAGGAAATATTTATCTAGCTCACTAAAAGCCTTGGTAGGTTTGGCGATTATAGCCAATTCGAAAGTGTTCAGCCTTCGTATCAAGTCTTCAATATCAGGCTCACCGTTAGGTAGCGCCTTGTAGGTTTGTGTGGAAAACCTTTCGACCGTGTAATGCTCACTTAACGCCATTCCAATACCTGCGGTTTGTAGAGCTGATAGCTCACCGTGGCCAGTAATCATGGCCACCTTTGGTTTTTCATCTTGTAAGAGTGCACTTAAGGACCGTGCAAGGTTGAATTCTAACTGCTGTATACTGACGTTTA
>CAJJCK010000129.1 GCA_905182675.1 uncultured Cryomorphaceae bacterium
AAAGGTCGCCTCTTTTTGGAAAGATCAAGGGGTAGAGGTAATTGGCGGAAAGGAACATGTTATTTTTGAGAAAAACGAAGTAGTCAAAGCAGATGGCACACCCTACTTAGTGTATAGTCCTTATGCAAAGGCGTGGCGCAAATTATTCACGGCCGAGCACAGTAAACCTTATCCTAATCAAGAGTATTTTGGAAATTTTTTAAAATGGAGTGGTGAGGAGCCAATATCTCTAGGAGATATGGGGTTTCAACCTACACAAATAGAACTACCAGAACTTGAAATTCGCTCAGATATAATCAGTAAATATGATGAGACCAGGAATTTTCCAGCTAATAAAAGGAGTACGACTAGAATTGGTCTTCACCTGAGGTTCGGTACCCTTAGTATAAGGCAAGTCGCTAGAGATGCTCAGATACTTAATGATACATTTTTAAGTGAACTCATCTGGAGGGACTTCTTTCAAATGGCACTTTATTTCTTTCCAGAAAGTCGAGAGAAGTCCATCAAACCTAAGTACGACGCGATACCATGGGTCAATAATGAATCGCACTTTGAAGCATGGTGCAACGGAAAGACTGGTTACCCCATGGTAGATGCAGGAATGAGAGAACTTAATTCAACTGGATATATGCATAATAGGGTGCGCATGGTTGTAGCTAGTTTTCTTACGAAGCATTTACTGATAGATTGGCGATGGGGAGAGGCCTACTTTGCTGAAAAACTTCTTGACTTTGACCTAGCTTCTAATATTGGGGGATGGCAATGGGCTAGCGGAAGTGGTCTAGATGCAGCGCCCTATTTCAGAGTCTTCAATCCAACCACACAGCTAGAGAAATTTGATAAGCAACGCGTTTACGTTAATCGATGGATTCCTGAGTTAGACACTTCATACTATCCAGATCCAATTGTAGATCACAAATGGGCCAGAGAAAGATGTTTATCTACCTATAAACAGGCATTGGCTGCGTATTAAGATCGTAAATCAGTGCGTTTTATGTGCCTAATACCAACTATAATTTAGGGTTTAGCATCCTTAGTATAACCAAACAACTTCTTTTCGCGAATAACAGCATCTACGTATTGAGGTAAACTCTTCTCCCAACCGGGCTCTCCAGATTTTATTTTAGATAACACCTCCCTAGAGAATATGTTGGTGATCTCATGATCAAACTCCTCAATATCAAGTATTCTATTGTGAAATATGAGATACTCCATGATTGGCCTGAACCTTGGATGGACTTCCGCATCTGTTTTTCGCATGACTTTACCATCATTAGCATGGTCAATCAAAGGATAAACCAGGATTTTTAAATCCTTCGAGAATATCCGTCCAAACGCCTCCAAAATACCGCCCTGTAGGTCACGATAGTATTTCTCACTAAACAGCTCTGTAAGGTTGTTAACACCCATCACTAATCCTTGTCGTTTTTTCGAGAATCGACCAAAATAGTCCACCAGTTTATAGTACTGCTGATAGTTAGATATTAAAACCGTTTGACCAAGGCTGCATAGAATTTCGGCCCTATCTAAAAAATCTTGTTCATCTAGAACCCCATCAGACAGTAGGTTGTTCAAGGTTATCTCCCAAAGCACAACCGTTTTTTCAGGATCAACTTTTTTATCACTAGTAAACATGTCATAACCGCGCTTGATCATGTCCATGTTCACTTTTGTAACTGGGCGAAAAGACCCACGCATAGCTAATATGTGCTTCTTGTAAAGTAGTTCTGCCGGAAGCAAGTTGTCTCCTTGTGGGCCAAAAATAACAGCATCTGTATAGCCGTTTTTAATCAATTGCAGAGACATCAATCTATTATCAATATCATCTAAATCAGGTCCTGAAAAGTTTATTAAATCAATTTCTATAGCATCTTGGTCTATATTATCGTAGAGACCTAGTAAAAATTCCTTGGGGTTGTCATAATGTCTGTAGGCACCGAAGATTAGATTAGTACCAAGTCGTCCAACAGTCTCTTGTTGGTGCTTTGCTTCATTCTCATGCAACCTAAAGTGAATAAATATCTCATTTGTATCGCGATCGGGTGTTGTTTGAAAACGTATACCCATCCAACCATGGCCCTTGAAGGTTTTGGTGAAATTGATCGTTGCCACGGTATTAGCGTAAGCGAAATACGTTTTATTAGGATGTATTTCGCGGTCCAATCTCTTTTCTATAAGATTGTACTCGTGACTCAACATTTTCTTTAAACGGCTTTGAGTGACATACCTATTGTCCTCTTCTATACCATAAATGTCATCGGAAAATGCCTTATCATATGCACTCATTGCCTTAGCTATAGTACCTGAAGCCGCTCCAGCCCTGAAAAATTCACGAACAGTTTCCTGTCCGGCACCTATTTCCGCAAACGTCCCGTAGATGTCAGAGTTTAGGTTAATTTTAAGAGCCTTTTGAGCGGTGGTTAGGACAACACGATCCTTCATACTGTTTTGTATAGGTTGATGTAAGTACAAATTTAAACTTTCCTTATTGTCAGCATGGGAAAAACAATGTAAATAATTGAATCAATGGCGCCAATTAATCAATTCATATTACTGGGTTCCGGAACATCGCAGGGTGTACCGGTGATAGGATGTGATTGTAAGGTGTGCTCCAGTAACGATCCAAAGGACAATCGTACACGAACTTCCGCCTACATTCAAGTGAATGGCGTTCACCTAGTGATCGATACAGGCCCTGATTTTAGGACGCAAATGTTACGAGAAGGACTTTCTAAAGTGGACGCTGTATTATTTACACACGAACACCAGGACCATATGGCGGGTTTAGATGACGTACGCCCCATGATATTTAGATCAGGTAATGCAATGTCTATTTTTGGACAGTCGAGGGTAATTAATAGGATTAAAAAAGCGTTCCACTATGCATTCGAGAAACAACCTTATCCAGGTGCACCAAGAATTGATTCATTTGAAATAGACGAGAATGAGCCTTTTACAGTTGGGGGAATTGAAATTATTCCAATTCCTCTAGACCACGGAAACTTACCTATACTAGGATATAGAATAGGGGACCTAGCGTTCCTTACAGATGTGAATCATATACCACCAGCGTCAATGGCTAAACTCATCGGAATAAAAACGTTGTTTTTGGATGCTCTGCACCATAAAAATCATTTCAGCCATTTCACTCTAGAGCAAGCGGTATCAAAGGCTACGGAAATAGGAGCAGAGAAGACGTACTTCATTCATATGAGCCATTACATGGGAACTCATCAAGCTACAATGGATTCACTTCATCCTGGAATGGAATTGGCTTATGACGGACTTAAAGTTGACCTGAGTTACTCCGCAAGCGACAGGTAATTTCCTTTGACATAAACGCCTTTAATAGAGCTGTTTACTTTTCTTCCTTTGAATGGATTATTAAATGCTTTCGAAGCAAATCCTGTAACGTATTCTTCTTGAGAAGAAAGAATGGTAAACTCAGCGATTTCACCTTCAACAATTTTAAGCTCAGGCAAGTTTAATAGTTTTCTAGGCATACTACTAAAGACCTCTTGCATTCTTTCTGGAGTAAGGTCATAGCTGTCTAGGAAAACTGAAACCGCCCCTTCAAAACCGGCCATTCCTAGGGCTGCAATGTCAAACTCACACTGCTTTTGTTCAATATCTTTTGGAAGGTGATCCACCGCTAGGCAGTCTACAGTGCCATCTAGAACAGCATTCCATAAATAGTTTCGTTCGATTTCAGAACGTATTGGGGGAGATACTTTTAATGACGTATCATATTGTGACAAATCTTCATCTGTGAAGATCAGGTGATGAAGATTTACGCTACACGTAACATTTAAACCTTCCTCCTTAGCCTGTCTGATACATTTAATACCATCTATCGTGGATACTGATGCAATGTGTAGACTACCCTCTGTATACTCCAGTAAACTGAGGTCTCTCTTAATTTGTATCACCTCTGCTATCTCTGGAATTCCTTTAAGCCCAACATAAGTACTTACTACACCCTCATGCATCATTCCATCAGCGCTCAAGCTATGGTCTTCTGGATGCACCATAATACGACCAAATGGTTTTGAGTATAACAAGGCGAGTTTAACCATCTTGGCATTCGAGACTCCTTTTTTATAGTCTCCGAATAAACTTGAACCTAGCGTGCTCATTTCGAACATTTCACTCAGTTCTTCTCCTTTACCACCCCTGGTCATGGTGCCAATAGGAACCAAATGAATGGGTAAACTTTCGCCTCTATTCAATATAAAATCGATACCGAGTTTGTTCTCGATATGGTTGCCTCCATTACTAACTACTCCGACAGCCGTGAAACCACCCGCAGCAGCAGCAGCTGAACCTGAATTTAAATCTTCGCTCTCCTCGTTACCCGGTTCACCAAGGTCACTATGTAATTCAGCAAAGCCCGTTGTTAAAGTGGAGCCATTTAAATCGATCGTATGTTTTGCCGAAATTTCTCCTAAAGCACCAACGGAAACAATCTGGTCTTCATCTACAAGAACATCCACTGTTTGCAGGTGATATGGACTCTGTACATCAACGATGTAGGCATTTTTAAACAGCAGCTTCATCACGAATTAATTTTAGCAAAAATAAGCGCTAATAAGGCGCAAAACAAGGCGAGAGCCAATCCGATTTTCTCCATGGTCCAAAAACCGATCATTTTAGTAGGCTTCCCATCAATAGAAACCAGTTCATAACGTGCTCCTAACGCCTCTAAATCTGTAATATTCATGTCGTATGAATCTCTTCCTAATGCCCCTGGAAGTGTTTCTTTAAATTGGTTTTGAAGGCCTGCCCATTGCCATAACGCCGTAAAGTAAGGGTGGGACCAATCCAACGTAACAAATCCTTGTTGGTAGATCTGTTGGTTATTGTGCTTAGAAATACTTGCCAGACAGCCCATAGAACCAGAGAGGATACATGATCCCGAATCTATAGAACTCGATTCACGATACATAGGCCACTGATTTTGGATAGACGCTCCCAGAAAGAAATCAGCAAAAAAACCATCGGTCATATCCGGTTGCGTCATACTTAACGCTACAGAAACACTTTCAGAAGGGAAACGAAGTATTTGACCACTGAAATCGGACATGATTTGTGGCATAAAATCAAAGCCATAAAGGACTACAGTTTGGAAT
This sequence comes from uncultured Cryomorphaceae bacterium, assembly GCA_905182675.1. Classification (GTDB taxonomy): domain Bacteria; phylum Bacteroidota; class Bacteroidia; order Flavobacteriales; family Schleiferiaceae; genus UBA10364. The sequence continues at coordinate 5,130 of CAJJCK010000129.1, forward strand.
TCAAAAGGATTAAAAATGTTATTCGAATTGTAATAAACAAGGGTGTCCCCGTCATCAAGCAGAGCGGATAATTCCTTAGGAACCTCAGGTTCTACCGACCAAATCATCATATTAGATTTCTCAGATACATGGAATGTAACGGTATTGTCCTCTAAAATGGAGTCTCCAATAA